>CAZEWV010000029.1:0-14835 GCA_964516025.1 uncultured Eubacteriales bacterium | reverse complement strand
TCAAAATTCACATGTGTATGAAAACCAAGTGTATCAGATTTTGCACTCCAACTTTCTGTTGATTCTATAAAAAAACCATAAACAGTTGTAACAGTTTTTGTAGTGGAATCCCAACTGACCCTTCCAAATGTATAGCTGATTCCTGAAGAGAACACAATGTCCAGCCAATCATTTAAAGGTTGGCTATAATATACACTTAGGGTTATTGGGATTGAAACCAGTCTAGGAGTGATTTCTACATCTTCAGAAAAATAAGTCGGATCCTGCACAAAGACCTTGCTTTTGCGACTTCCTTGATGATATCCAACTCCCAATCCAACTCCAATCCGGGGTGTGAAATTTAAAAAGAATTCCCCAAATATGTTAGTTGTTCTCTTGATTGGCTTGTATTCACCATCAACGATTAAAGCATTGTTCTCCTTAGCCCATTTACTTTTGTAATCATTCCTGCCATTAAGATAATCGTTGATATCGTTCCCAAGAAAAAAACCAGTTCCACCCAGAAGTCTTACACCTATCTCAAGATCGGAAATCTTTTTGGATTTTTCAACATCTTTTTCTTCTTTAAGTTGAATCGTTCTTTGTGAACCCAAAGCTGAAAATTGAATGAATATCAACAAAAATACTGTCGCTAGAACTCTGTAAAACATCTTTTTCGCTGTCCTCTTTACTTTGTTGCCTTAGCTGAAATATCTTATTGTCGAAAAGTAATCTACTGACTCAAAACGACTCAAAAGTATTCATATAATAATTTATTCCAGGCTGTGAGTCTATGGTTTGCCAGAAATTGCATAATTCTCCTACTTTCACTTGACTATGAGACTATTAATGGGCCTGTCTAACCTAAGTTTTCCCATGATAGAACGTCTGACTACGAATCAGAAGGTCGTAGGTTCGAATCCTGCCGGACGTGCCATCTTTTCCTCAAGAAATATTTTGTTTTCCTTTCACCCCACCCAGCCTCTTCCTCGCATCCTCTACTTCAGGGAGGCCGGGATCGGCGTCTTTCCAAAGGGAGAGGAATTCGCGGTAGTGCTGCAGGGCTTTTTCGTTCTGTCCCATCTGTTCATACAACTTGGCCCGCCGATAACAGAATATGGGATGGATCAGCCGGCGCTCCTGGCTATCGGGATCGAAGGTGATGAGTTTCACATACTCTTGAAGTGCAGCGTTTAGGTCTCCCAGCATCACATAGGCCCGGGCTCTGATGTCCCGTTCTGAAGGCAAGTTGTATGTTACCAGGGCATCCTTATTGTTTAGAAGTGGGATGGCTAGGGGGGCCGCATTCTCATACACATCGAGGGCTTTTTGAGGATGACCTTCGACCAGGAGGAGTTCGGCCTCGAACATATCTCTGTAATGTATCATCCTTGCCTCGGTCTCCGAGCCTACTGCCGCCTGCATCTCTGGAAACACAGCATTCAATTCTTCGAGCCGTGATCGAGCCGCGTCGATCTCGCCGGCCTTAAGGTCTATCAGGCCTAGCCGCCAAAAAAGAGAGGCCGAATAGTATGCCTGCAGGTTGGGATTCCTTCGCCTCATGAATTCCGCATAGGTGGAGAAATATCTGCGAGACAGATCCAGCTCTCCCCGCTCGTAAGCGAGCCAGCCCTTCACCCAGTGGAGTTCGAAGACGGGGCTCTCCCCACCGGAGGGATCGCTCTTGAGGAAAGTCTCCTCCATGATGTTTGAGGCCTCGCTGAACCGGCCCAGCAGGGAGCAGTAGAAGGCCTGCCAGGCATATCCATATACAGCAATGCCTGGGGAGGGAGCCGAATCGATGAATTGGTCGATACTGGCCATTGCCTCTTTATAGTCTCCTTTGAGTGCGTGAATATAGCCGAGGGGGATCCCTGAACCAAAATCGGGTTTGATCTCCAGGGCGGCCCGATAGTTCGAGATCGAATCCTCCAGTCTTCCCATGTGGAAGTAGGTCTCGGCGATCGAATCTAGCGGATTGGCATCATCGGGGAGGGTGGAGGCATACCTGTTGAACATATTCAAGGCCTTGTCATTCTCTCCGATCATTAAATAGAGATAACCCAGGTTATTCGAAGCGAAGCCAGTTGAGGTGTCCAGTTCCAAGAGGATCAGATATTCCTCTATGGCCTCGTCCCACATCTGTTTCCCTTCGTAGTACTTACCCAGATTGGAATGTGCCGCGCCACTTGTAGGATATTTGTCTCTCATCTCCAGCAGGATCTCATATCCCTTTTCTTCATCCTTTTCTTCATAAACAGCATATTGATATTGAATGAACAGCCTGTCTTGTTCTGTCGCCCTGTCCTGGTGCTCGAAGGCCCGATTGTAGGCTTCCTGGCGGAAACTTCTCATGGCGAGGGCATTGTAGGTAAATCCCAGCCAGAGGTGAGCGATGGCGAAAGTGGCGTCAAGTTCGACCGCCTTTTCCAGCAGCTCTCGGGCCTCGGGATGATTGAACTTGAGGACTGCATGCTTCCCCTGCAAAAAAAGATCATAGGCCTCGAGCGAACTCGTCGTGACATCCGAAATCCGCTCCAGCTTGGCCTCGCTGATGCGCCGGGATATTCCGAGCCCCTGCAAGATATCCTTGCTTAGCTTGTCGACCTGACTTCCCAGGATGCTTTCCAATCCCATTCCCCTGGCATTGGCACTCTTGTAGAGTTCCTTGGTCTCCACATCGAGAACCTGCACCTCCGTGGCATACATCTCCCCCGCCTTTCCCACGCTCCCAATCACGATGGCATCTATGTTGTCCAACTGGCAGAGCTCGAATCCCAGGTCAGGGTCAATGAATTCGATCTCGTCCTTGCCCAGCTTTTTGAGGAGGTCTTGTAAACGTGACCAGGTCGTGACCTGAAAATGACCGGACTGCTCGAGACTAGTAATCAACAGGTTGGGGATGATCTTCCGCAGGTTGTCGTTGGCCGCATCTCCTGTCTGGTTTTCGAAGCTGATCACAGCAACGGATGTTTTCACAATCTCCTTTTGGGGAAGGAGTTGCAAGACAATCACGACCGCAGCCACCATGGATAATACCGCCAGGATTGGAATAAGCAGTATTCTTGTACTGAAGGTGACGGTTATTTCTTTCGAAGTGATGGGCTTTCTTTTGGGGGCAGCTCTTTCTGTAGTTGGCATGCTTTTTTCTATGGAGGAAAGTTCAACCCTCACTTCCCCTGCAGTTTGATATCTCTTTTCTTTATCTTTTTCCAGACACTTCAGGATTATCTGGCTGAGTTCCTCAGGAATCTGTAAGTTGAGCTCTCCTGGATCTCGTGGTATTTCTCCCTTATGTTTCATAGCGACAGCTAAAGGAGTATCTCCCTCAAACGGTAACTGTCCAGTAACCATCTCGTACAGTATGACTCCCAAAGAATAGATATCCGATCTCTGGTCGATATCTTTCGCCTCGGCCTGCTCAGGCGACATATACTCGGGCGTTCCAATCATCACTCCAGAACCCGTGATCCCTTTGCCCCTGATTGTCCTCGCGATCCCGAAGTCCATGATCCGGGCATTGCCGTTGTCATCGATCATAATGTTATTGGATTTAATGTCTCTGTGAACGATGCCGAGGTTGTGGGCTTCAGATAATCCTTCACAGATTTGCTTGGCAATAGATATGGATTTTCCTATGGGAAGATTCCCAAACCTTCTTACGGAACTCTTCAGGTCCTCACCGGAGATATATTCCATTGTGATATATGGTCTGCCCGAATCTTCACCCAAATAATGCATGCCACAGACATTCTTGTGTCGGATTTTGCGAGCAGTTGTCAATTCGTTCTTGAAACGTTCGATAGTGTTCTTGTCAGAAGCGATTTCAGGTTTAATGAGCTTTAAGGCGATCTTCTCGTTTGTCTCTTTATCGAGGGCTTTATAGACTCGTCCCATCCCTCCCCGTCCAAGTTCCTCAATAATCTGATAACGCTGAGCAAAAGTTGAACCAGTAGTGAGTTCTTCTGTTGGTGTTTCAAGGGTTTTAGTGTGGACAACATCTTCTTCATCAAAATTAGTCCCGCATTTACCGCAAAAAACAGTATCATTTGGATTGTCAAATTGACACTTAGGGCACTCTATTGTCATCATCCCTCCATAACTATGTGACAATAGGATATTTATTTATTGAGGGAGTGTCAAACCATATAAGGACTGTTGTGGCAGGGGAAAGAGCCGCCGAGCAGCTCCAGTTAAACGATTCTAGGCTCAAAAAGGTATCTATATGTGCTATGGAGCTGAAAACGATTGTGAGGTAAGGGTTAGGGTAGGGAGTACATACATTAGCAGGAAAACAGTATTATATAGGCGTTATTGCCTCAACCCAGCAAGCCTCTTCTTCGCATCTTCAACTTCAGGGAGGCTGTGATCGGCGTTTTTCCAGGGGATTTTTCGAACAGATCCTCGATTAAAATTCATTTTTCCTTTTCCTGACAACTTTCCTTATAAAGAAACCCAAGAATCCACTGGGGAAGACAATAGCGAATGTAAATATTGCAGTTATTAGAATTTCGAACGGCATTAAATTATGAGAAGTCGGATCTTTGATGCCATCAATAAGAATGAGACCGAACCTAAAAATGCATACAGAAGAAACCATGAAAATTGCATGAATCCAAATTTGTCGGGACTGAAGAATACCGATTATAAAACTTGATACTCCCAGGCAGATCAGAGGAACCGGATAATAGACTTCGAGCGAATAAGCTGGAGTTGAGGGAATCCAAACCGAAGCCACCGCCAGAACAGAAGACAATAACCACCAAAAATGGTCTTTATTCCGCAGTTTTGAAAGAAGGTCTAAAATTGACATTCTTTTTCTCCATGATCTATTTAGATTTTATTATAGTAAGAACGTTTAAGAGTAGAACTAAGACGAATCTGGATTATTGGCATAATATCATTGTATTCATTTGTCGTCGTCACTTTTTGCTTTAGCCCTCCAAAGGTATAAATTTAGTTGATAAGTGTCAAATGCGAATATCGATTAATAATTCAACCCAGCCAGCCTCTTCCTCGCATCGTCAACTTCAGGGAGGCCGGGATTGGCGTCTTTCTAGAGGAAGGAGAAAACAAGCCATCGCTCATGAAATATCATGAGTGGTCCGAATTATTTGACGACATACATACAATGGTCTTATTTATCATATGAAACCTCCCCTTGCTACGAGGTAGTAAAAAGTATGTATGAACTATCAATCAGTTTCAATCCTATGACCGAGTTCAAATCATTGACCAGACTGATTTTTTTATGATAAGTTCATTTCTATACATAACCGGAGCAGTAGCAAATGATTGGCCAGACGATTTCACACTACACGATCCTGGAGAAGATCGGCCAGGGCGGGATGGGTGTTGTGTACAAGGCCGAAGATAAGAAGCTGAAGCGCATCGTGGCCCTCAAGTTCCTGCCGCCCGAACTGACGCGTAACCCGGAGGCCAAGAAACGCTTTATACGAGAAGCCCAGGCAGCTGCAGCTTTGGATCATCCTTACATCTGTACGGTCCATGAGATCGATGAGGCCGACGACAGAATCTTCATCGCGATGGCCTTTGTCCCCGGACAAAGCCTGAAAGAAAGAATAGCAAAGGGGCCGCTCGAGATCGATGAGGCGGTGAGCATCACCGTTCAGGCGGCTGTAGGCCTCCAGGCTGCGCATGACAAAGGCATCGTCCACCGCGACGTCAAGCCCGCCAACATCATGCTGACAGAGGACGGGCGGGTCAGGATCATGGACTTCGGTCTGGCCAAGCTGTCCTGGGGCGCTGATCTTACCAGGACCGCCACGATTATGGGGACCGCCGCCTACATGTCCCCGGAGCAGGTCCGCGGCCAACAAGCCGACCTCAGAACCGACATCTGGTCCCTGGGATGCACGCTCTATGAAATGCTGACCGGGAAAATGCCTTTTGAGGTGCCGGAAACCCAAGCGGTGTTTTACGCAATCCTGAACACCGAGCCGCCTTCGATACGTTCCCGGAAAGGAGACATCCCAGAGGAGCTGGACAGGATTGTATCCAAAGCCATCCATAAAAATCCAGCAGGGCGCTATGATGACTTAGGGCAGATGATCCGGGAGCTTGATTCACTCGCCCCGATTCGATCTACCCCTGCACCATCGACACATCCTGGGGAGAGAGCCCCCTCCATCGCCGTCCTTCCCTTTGTCAACATGAGCCCGGATCCCGAGAATGAATATTTCGGTGACGGACTTACTGAGGAGCTGATCAATGCCCTCACCAAGATCAAGGGAATGAGGGTGGTGGCCAGGACTTCCTCGTTTGCCTTCAAGGGTGAAAAGATCGACATGCGGGATGTAGGCCAGAGGCTGAACGTGGAAACCCTGCTCGAAGGCAGCGTGAGAAAGGCCGGCAATCGGATCCGCATAACGGCTCAGCTGATAAACGTCGCGGACGGATACCATCTCTGGTCCGAGCGATTCGACCGGGATCTGGAGGATGTGTTCGCCATCCAGGACGAGATCACGGTAGAGATAATCAAAAGGCTCAGGGTAACCTTCGATATCGCACTCCCCGGCCGAGATAAACGCCATGCTGGAAGCATTGAGGCTTATGACCTCTATCTCAAAGGCCGGTACTGCTTCAACCTGCTACAGCCGGATTGGGCCGAAAAGACCATCTCGTTCTACGACCAGGCCATTGAAAAGGATCCCCGGTTTGCACCGGCTTATGCGGCCAAAGCAGAGGCCTTCATCATGATGGCGTCAGGCTTCGACATTCTCCCGAGTAGGGAAGCCATGCCCAAGGCGAAGAAAGCGGCACTAAAAGCCCTGGAGATCGATCCCTCCCTGAGCGAGGCCTACGTGTTCCTGGCCGCCGTGGCCACGTTCTATGAATGGGATCGCCAAAATGCCAAAGAGAATTTCCAGAAGGCCATCAGGCTCAATCCCAATAGTGTCAGCGCTCATTTATGGAAGGAAATGTATTTGTCCGTGCTCGAACACCAGTACTCTGAAGCCCTGGAAGAGCTGGAAAGGGCCCAGGAGTTGGACCCCCTCAACCTTCTCGTTAAGGTACGGATGGGATACGTGCACTATTATTTACGTGATTTCGATGGTGCCGTCAACGTGTTTAATCAGATCCTCAGTTTCGAGCCGAACTTCATGGTCGCACATCATGGTCTCATGGACGCCTACGGGCAGAAAGGCATGTATGAAGAGGCCCTTGCCGCGGGGGAGAAGGTGGTGAATGCCGGTTTGCGGTTTGTCGCCAATCTGGGAGTTTTGGGCTATTATTACGGCCTGTCAGGCGCAAAGGAGAAGGCCCGTGCTCTCCTTGCCGAACTTCAGGATCGGTCTAAAAAGGGATATGTATCATCTTTCTGGGTAGGCACGATCTATCTTGGGCTCGGGGATGTCGACCGGGCATTCGAGTGGTTTCAGAAGGCCTACGAGGAGCACGACGGCAACCTGATCTACATCACTATCCCCATCCCATTCAAATCCATTGTTTCCGACCCCCGCTATGAAAGCCTCCTTCGGCAGATGGGACTGACCCACCTCTTGTCTCCACGGCCCGCGTGATTTTACTGGGATTGTGCCGTTTCAACACAATTCGGATAGCTTATAATATTATCTAAGCTATGGGTTGGGTATAATCAGTCATCAAAGTTGAGATAGCTGATAGACTTGAAAAGCCATGTTGACTTGTCTCAGAAAAGTTCTGAGATCGTGAACGTACCCACCCACTCTCATTTAAGCAAGAGAACTACTCCTTCCTCAACCCAGCCCAACCTCTTCTTCGCATCATCAACTTCAGGGAGGCCGGGATCGGCGTCTTTGCGGAGGGAGAGGAATTTCTCGTAGTGCCCTACATATGGCTGTCGGATGAGGGTCATCTCTTTTATCGAAGATCCTCAGGTCATCGATAAGATCATCCGCCATCTCAAGCTCAGCTCCCAGGCTGAGCGTCCTCCTCCATGCCATGCGGCCCATAAGGAACTACTAATAGCAGCCGAGGAGAGTGGGGAATATTTCTGAGAGGCTCTGAAGCTGTCTTATGCTGATTTGAGGGCGGAGTCTATTTCAAACATAAGGGTATGGAGGTTTGATGTGAATTGTGTTGCTTTTCGAGATGTTGACAGTGTGGTTGGGGGTATGATAATCCTATTTCAGGATGTCAGCGGGTGGAAATGGGGGAATTGTGAAAGACTGGATGCAAGGCCAAAAACGAAACTCCTATAAATTTGCTTTCAGGGAAAACAGGATATGAAGAATCAATATGTTGGCGATATAAATGATTATCACAAATATGGATTGATTAGGATTCTCACAGAAAATCCTGCAGTACTGACAACCGTGTGTTGGATGTTGACTCTTGACGATAACAAAACAGATGGAGGAAAAATAGAGTATTTGCTGAAACCGAATAAATGGAGGAAGTACGATCCTGAACTTTTTGATGTTTTGCGCGATACGGTTATTATGCAAGAACAACGTTCTGTTCAAATAATTGAAAACTCTGGGATACTTCCCGCCTGCGGTTTTTTTTCACAATATATCAAAAGCGATAAACAGATTGAAAGGGAAGCTTATTTCCGGGAATTTGATTTTTATCTGGAAAATAGTGAGAAAGCCGGCCGGGAATCGAAACTGGTGTTTTTCGATCCGGATAACGGAATCGAATCACCGAAAGCAAAACCGAACAAGAAAATATATATCTACTGGAAAGAAATAGCCGAGTATTACAATAGAGAGAAAACGATCCTGATATATCAACATTTTCCTTTTGTTAATCACAAGCGATTCATTGATGATGTTGTAAAAAAGCTGAAGATGATGACAAAGGCAAAGAGAGTATATTCATTTGTAACGAAGCATGTTGTTTTTTTTCTCGTTCCATTCGGAGATCATGATAAAAAATTTGAATTCGCAAGAAAAGCTGATGAAATCGCGAATGTGTGGAATGAGAAAGTCATATCTGATATTCACTAACAGGAAGGGTATTTCAGTTATGTAAAATGTGTACACTTGGCGGTTAAACCCATGATGCTAAATGTTATGTGGCTTAAAAATAAATTATTGGGAGAACTAAATGAAAACAATGCTGCTACTAATGCTGGCCACCATGTTGATCCTTACACCACAAGAAACTCTTGCTTCTGATCTCACGTCACTTTCTCCTGGAAAGAATGAAATCCAGATCGAACACGATGGTCGATCCAGGAGACTAATCGTTACAACGCCGAAGACATTTGATCGCCAAGGAGTCTATCCAATCCTATTTTGCTTCCATGGCGCAGGAGGGAAAGCTGACGGTCCGAGTAAAAGGTGGAGTCCACACGTTGATAAACATGGCCTAATTGTCATCAGCGCAGAAGCGGTTCAACCTCTCGCAAAATGGAACTTCATGGATGATTTTCACGCTGTGAATCATGATGATATCGGATTTATTTCTAACGTGGTTGAACTCTTGGTTGGGCAGAAGATCGCCGATCATAAAGCCATTTATGCGACCGGGCATTCTAGTGGGGGGCTGTTTTGCTATCGGCTAGCTAAAGAAACCGCCCTGTTCGCTGCAGTGTCTCCTATGAGCTGTGGTATGGCGAAGGGAGCGCATGATCCAGACGAAAAGACAAAATCCATTTCGATGATGCAAGTTATTGGTGATCAAGACAAGAGCTTCAATGGATCATCCAATGCGAAAGTGACCATGTATTCGGCGAGGGAGCGTATCGATGTCTGGCGTACGTTTAACCGATGCCGTCCCGGCCCTGTCGTTGTGGAAAAAGGGGAAGAGGTCGTTTTGTACACATATGCCAACGCGGCCGGCGTAGAAGTGGCCTTATGCAAAGTCAAAGACCAAGGGCATCTCATCAGAAGGGATCTCCGGGATAGTGTGGATTCTATTGCAATAGATTTTCTACTAAAGCATAAAAAAATGTAGAAACGTACTAGCTAAGCAGGGCAATCGCATTTTAAATCGCTGCAGAACCAAGGATTAACTGGTCGAGTCGGTCTGGTGCCAAGCAGTATTGAGGCACGCTCCAGTGAATCGCCAGGTTCACAAGGGCGTGGGTTTACATCATTCCAGCACGTCTATTCAATCCAAGATAGACTTCTCCCCGTGTTCTAGATATGTTCTAGTTAGGACTGAAAATAGCTGAAACTAGGGTAAAAAGGCGTAAAGTTTAAAGGCTCATAAAATCAGTCTAAAAATATAATATCCCTTGGGTATCTCTGGTAATCTGTCGTTTTTCATCTTTCTTTTAAGTGACTAGGACGGGTGGTTCTCAGCCATCAAACCGGGGTTCGAATCCCCGTAGCGCTGCCACTCTTAAATTGTCCACTTTCCCCAGAAAAAATGCTGATTTAGGTTTTTCTAACTTTCAACCGCCATACCGTATTTTCAGCACTTTTCAATCATTTTTGTTGCGTATTTGCAACGCGGAATCTGTTTCTCTGTTGGATTTAGCGTCTGACTACAAATCAGAAGGCCGTAGGTTCGAATCCTACCGGGCGCACCAGTTCTTACCCTGGGGATTCATTTCCCTTCTTAATCAGAAATATTCCAGAACTCTTTCCCATGTTTGGGCTTCCCATATCCAAGAAGATCATCTGTTTTGGCGATGAGACGGTTTAAGGCCGGCATGGTTCTGATCACAAAACGCACACCGTCGTGGAGTACTCCCAGGGGTTTATTAAAAGGGCAGGTATAAAGGCAGGTCGTGCAGTCATTTCTGTTATCTACCCAGAAACGAAAACATTTTTCAGGATTTATATACCATTTCAATATGCCCGAATGATTGGATATGGATACTCCCTGGATTGTCGGAGGTTCATAGCTGATGGCACGCGAAGGGCAGGACCGAGCGCATTTCAAACAGTTTTCACAAAATTATTTAACGCCAAAGGGCCGAAAGGTGTCTGGGGCCAGCGGCATGTTAGTGAAGACCTTACAGAGCCGGATTCTCGGTCCGAATTGGGGTGTGATAAGCAGACCCATTCGTCCCAGTTCCCCAAGGCCAGCAGCCAAGGCCAGGGGAATGGAAAGTGCTGTGTCATTGCCAGAGGGAGCCGCATCATAACCCATACTCCGGATAAAAATGGCGATGGAATTGGCCACAAAGGCCATTTTCGAATAGCCAAAACCTGTGGCCGCACTGGCAATAGCATTCGGTGAATAACTTATCGCCGTGTAGTCCATCTCAACAGCCATGACAATGGCGTGGGTAAAATCTTCAGGGAGTTGGAGAGGATAGTGTTTTTGAGTGAGAACATTGTATTCGTGAGAGTAGATGAGATGGGAATGCACTCCACAGATCCCGACTAGGTCGGCTCCCATAAACCGAGCAGCCTGCTTTATTATTTTGCTATTTTTTTGGGGGGAGCCAGGTTTTCTTTCTTCTACTTCTATGTACGGCTTCAACTTTTCTGAAACGCGGGACCATGAATAAAGCCGTGAATTGCTTAAAGAATTCCCGCAGGCCATATCATGCTCGAGGTTCCAGGCTCCCATTTTAAGGGCACAATCATGGCGGCGATAACCAGGCCGGTCTTCATATTTCACATTTTCGTAAAACGATCCAGCCCAAGACAAAATCTCAGAATCCCAGCGTGCCCGTTTGAACACATCGTTTTTCTGATCAAACTGGTTGGGAGGAACAGGGATCGGATATTCACGTTCGAGCTGATTTGCCATGGGATTTATGCAGGAGGCATCTTATCTAAGTGATTTCAAAATGACAAGGCCCTATTTTAGAAATTTAAATATAATCCAAAAAAAGAACGCTGATTTAGGTTTTCCATTATCCTAATTGTCAGCTATAAACTGCTGTGATAGAAATTTATTTTTGGGATTAATGAGAAAATATGTGGCATCTGTCCATTAAAGATGACAGAAAAGGGATTGGGAGATATTATATAATCTAGATTTATTTGGTATATTATTTGCATACAAAATGATGAATTGATATATGAAAAGGGGAAGCTTAAAAAGCGAATGAGCAAAAAAAATAGTATATACATTTCTTTATTAATTATCATCTCTTGTTTCCTGTTGAATTTAACCGTTAATCCAATCCCGGGACAGCAACAACTCCAAGAAGAGGTCACCGTCATTGCGGTCGAAGTTCCTGTCAGAGTTATTAAAAAAGGTCAATTTGTTAAAAACTTAACAAAAGAAGACTTTGAAATCTTCGAAAACGGAATCAAACAAGAAATCACAGCCTTCGAGGTCGTATCCAGAAAAATATCCATTCCTGAAGAAATCTCCCCAGAAGAATTAAAAATTCCACCCAAAAATCGGCTCTTTATCCTGATTTTCAATATATTTGATTACAATGACAGTGTGGGAGAGGGTATTGACTACTTTTTCGAAAATGTCTTTCGTAAGGGGGATCGGATCATCATCCTTTCAGAAGACAGACTTCTTAATATAGAGTTAGGAAAGGGTTTAGATGGGATGATTCTTGATCTCAAAGAAACCTTAAGCGAATATAAGAAAATCTCAAGTAAAGAGACTTTTAAGAAATTTAATGAGTTAAAATTTGAGGCCGACAGGATTTCATTGACTTCAGGTCGAGGTGAAAATCGAGCCCCTCGGATTCTAGCATTTTATGACAATTATCTGAGAATTTGGAATGAATACAAGAAACAGTACATTTATCCTGATATTGACCTTTATAAAAGCATCATAAAAAGAGTAAAACAGATAGACGGGGAGAAGTGGGCCCTGTGTTTTCAACAGAGAGAATTGTTTCCTAAAATAAAAAATGATGGACCCCTCAATCGCATGATAGAGAGTGAGACAGGTATGTGGGGCCAATTAATCCGTTCAAAACAGCAGAACCTTCAAATAAGCTTTGATTACTCCGCGACTTTTCCCACTGAAATGTTAAAAGATCTTTTTATGGAGGCAAATATAACTTTTCATTTAATTCTCCTAAGATCCTTCAGGAAGCTTTTGTCCCAAGACTTTGAGATAAGAGAAGTTGCCATGGATTATGAAGATTGCTTTAAACAAATAAGTTCTGCGACTGGCGGATATTCGACTTTTTCTAATAAGGTTGTCGAAGCATTACAAGAGGCAATTGAGACCGAAGACTTTCATTATCTTTTGGTTTATTCCCCAAGGGAAAATCCGGGAATAGAAAAGCGGAATATAAAGGTAAAAGTAAAAAGAAAAGCAGTTAAAGTTGTTCACCTTAAACAATTTCGTGCGATAGAAACGCCTCCCATCATGATATCTGACTTCAAAGTCACCCAGAAAACCATTAACTTCTCTCTAATCAATTATAGGATGGTAGAAATCGAAAGAGAATTGACGGGAATTGCTGAGATTAAAATTACTATTTTCGATGAAGATTCCAATAAAGTTTTTGATGAAGGAAAGACCTTAAATATTCTCGAGGATGATACCCATGTCTCATTAGATTTCGATTGGATGAAATCGGGAAGTTATTTTATCATTATTCAAGCCATAGATAAGATTTCCAATGATGTCGATGTTTTTTCCAGAGTGATTGAGCTTCAGAAGGAGTAGTCAGGGAGTTTCCTCTCATTCTTCGGCTGCCATCTCGATTCATCCATTGTCCCCTCTTTCCAGCCAGTCTCTTCCTCGCATCATCAGTCTCAGTGAGGCAGGGATAAAAAGGAGGGCGATAATAATTGTTGAGACGGAAATTGTTTCTAATGTAAACCATTTATATAAAAATTGCATCTTAATGACTATAAATAAAAGAGCCTAAATAAACCAATACCAACAATAAAGGGATTAAGTAAAATGAATAACCGACTAAAAGGAGAATGACATGGAAGGAAAGAACACTAAACGAATGCGAATCCATGCACTAACACTCCGCATGATCATCGGAATTCTAATACAAATCCGGATTTGTTACTCAGGACAGGCTGGATATGAAGCCCTATTCAGAAGTCATCACAAAAAACGCTGATTTAGGTTTTCCTTACCTATATTTTACATATCTCTTTTTTTCATATTCATTGAAAGGTTCAACAATCACACCTTTTAAGGGTGTTTTTTTCATCAATCGATAAATTGGGATTGGTTGATTTGTAATTCTATCCCTTTGTCTTTTTAATCGTTGCTGCATTCTGTCTTTTTCTTCCTGAGTCATGTCTTTCATTCGTTCTTTGAATTGTTCTTCTTGCTCAATTAGTTGTTCTAGCTGGCCTGTTGTCACAGAAATGAAATTATCCAAATATCCCCATGTAA
Organism: uncultured Eubacteriales bacterium; assembly: GCA_964516025.1. Lineage (GTDB taxonomy): Bacteria > Acidobacteriota > Aminicenantia > Aminicenantales > Aminicenantaceae > JAUWVG01. Next base: position 660 of record CAZEWV010000029.1, on the reverse strand, counting down.
TTAAATTGTCATCTGTTTCCGGCTCCATGATATAACAAATAAAATTGGATTTTTGTTGACCGGTGGGAATAAAAAATGAACCTGGGGGCAGCGTAATGGTCTTGGTTTGTTTTTCGGTTTTTAATCGTTTTAAATAATGTCCTTGATAATATTGGGTATGGCTAATTTCTTTGGCGGAATAAGCTTCTACTTCCACTTCTAGCGAATCGGAAAGTCTTTTCACCGAAATTTCATGATCAAACAGAAGAGGTAGAACGGGCGCTAATTCTGGAGGCAAAAGATAACCCCAAGGTCGAGTTGCAGTTTTAGTGGGATTAAATTTTGTGTATACTCCACCTTTTATTTTTTCATACGGCCCGGTTCTGTCGTCTTGTTTTCTAATCCAGAACTCTTCATCGAATTTTTTAACTTGTTCATATTGAAGTGGGATTTGATCATTATCAGAATCATTATTACCGCGTTCAATGGCTCTCGATTTAGCAGCGCTAATAACTCTTAGTAAATCTTGAGCTCTTTCTGCTGCAAACCGGATCATTTCACGCTGACCGATGTATTGTCCACGCACCTGATGTTTGAAATGGTCTGGATGTCAAGACCAAATTTAGATCTTTTTTAAGGTGTACTTCCTTTATCATGCTACCGCCAATTTCATCTGAAGAT
>CAZEWV010000028.1:0-14925 GCA_964516025.1 uncultured Eubacteriales bacterium | reverse complement strand
GGAATTCCTATTTTTCTCTGGGAATCAGCCAATATGCTGCGAGTTTCAATCGAAATTTCTGAATCTTGAAATCTAATCTTTGGTCTCTTGTTTTTTAAACGATTAAGCGATACCATTACTTAATAATATTAATCCATATTATGGAGCAATCTATATTCTATTACATTTACATCGTATTAATCCTTTCTGTATTCCTTCTGGCCCTTAACAAATTTCTTAGAGGAGAGTGGAAAGCCAAAATTGGCATTTTTCTTACTGCTTTGGTAGTAGGGCTAATAATCGCCACCTTTTTCATTGGAAATTGGCAATTCGGCTTGTTCGCTTTAGGTTTAGCTTTTATATCTTTTATTATATGTCGTCCAATTGCAGCAAGATTAGCATCAAAATTGTTTACCAAGTCTATAGGTAGTCGAGGCAAATATGTTGGTTTGCCTCCTCGCCGTCTGAAAAAAATCTCTAAAGAGCTAGGAAGGCCACTTGACCTTAGGAAAGCCAATATTTTAAACAATGGTGATCGTCGGGATAGTGCAAAAGAAGCACTTCTAGATTTCTGTTATCAGCAACCCAGAATAAGTGCATTGCTTGGAGAATCCCAAATATCTCGCAAAGCACTTCAGGCACTTTACGACGAGCTTATCATGGCCGGAGCTGGCCAGTGGATTTGTGGTCATTGGGTGGCAGCTTCTGCCATAGCTTATCCGGAATCACTGCAGTATATGCTTAAAAAAAATAAAAACAATATACAAGAAACAGCATTCAACTTAATCATGTATTTCGAACAGGGTACTCCATTGAAGACTTGACTTTATAGATTTAAGTAGCCCTGAATTGGTGTAAGATATTTGAGTCATTTCCTTTTCTCAAGCCACAAATCAATATGAATTAGCCCCATATTGAACTTGAAATTTTGCGGTAACGTGTTTTCATTTCTAGAAATTAATGAGTCAATTTGTAAAACACTGTGCCGTTTCAAATAAATTTGGACCATTCATGATATTTTCTAAGCGATGGTTTGCGTATAATAAAATCACGCAAGGAGCGTTCGCATAAACACTACACCTTCCCCCCAGACTGTTTTCCTTTGGTAATTTCTTAGATATGCTGATTTTTCCTTCCATCCCAACACCGTAATTTCAGCGTTAGTCAACAATTTTTGTTACTTATCTGTGACTTGGGGGGGAAGTCTATTTGTCAGGCAGCGTTACTATTTATTATTTGGTGATATTTTGCAAACTTTCGAATTCGATTTTAAATTTATTTTTTGATTTAACCGCTTTAAAAAACCTCACATTAGGATTCTGATTTTGGAGTATTAAGCAAATAGTTTTTATGTCCGGATTTTTAGCAGCAACACCAAAATATGCGGCTTTTATTGCTTCTGCTTCATACTTATACAATTTTCGTGATTCATGGTGAAATATCCTCCATTCTTTCTCATAATTCCAACAAGTAAATTTTGTCAGCAAGGGAACTAATATCCTACTGTCAAATGTTTTTCTCTGTATCACGATATCAATAGGATTAATCTTCGGAAAGAAAGCAGAATATTTGACTTTAAGGGCCTTATCGAATGGCTTGAAAGAAGTATCAAACTCGAGACAAAATCCCTTATGGCCATCCGTATAGTGTGACCACATTAAAAGGTTATTTTTTAATTCTGAGAAACAACAACAGCCTTTATTATACAAATTTTGGTGGTCTTTCTCCTGTGCAAATTCTTTTAATCCTTTATCCACCATATTTTTAAAACCATCTGGAACATTTTCAATGGATTTTACTGTCATATTTGGTTTTGGCGTAATTTTTTGTTGAAAAAACGATTCGCTTGAATTCGAATGATTGTAAAAATTGATAATATCCTTGTCATTGTATTTAAAAGACTCAGCGATTAGTGAGCAATCAAAAGGATCATTAAAATCTTTAGGTCGACTAAAGAAGATCTGTGCATTTTTTAGATTGTTTATTGAACGAAAATTAAAAGACTGGTATTTGTAAAGAGCTGAGGGCAAATCCAAATCTTTCTTCATACATCACTACTTTATCAATATTTATATCCGAGTTCAAATGTGACAGTTCATCAAAATTAGGGAAAATGAATGCATTTTTAAACCTCAGATTATCTGAAATAATCTAAGATATTTTGATTTATTCCTGTCAGTCCCAATACTGAATTTTCAGCGTAATTCAGTCAAATCTGTTACACCACAGTGACATGGGAGGAGTCTATACGCAGATCAACTGATTCGTAAGCAGCGGGTCGGGAGTTCGAGTCTCTCCTGGCGTGCCATCTTATATCCAAAGTGGGAATAGAGAAAACTAATCTACTTCAGATTCGAATAATGGCAAAAAAGAGGATAGATATTTTTTGGCCTTTAGCACATCCTTTTCTAGAACCATAATTCTATAGGCAAAATTTTCTGCAGCTCCGCTTCCCAAAATGACTCTGTGCTGATTCTGTAAACCATCAATAACAGCCGAAATACCCTCCTGTGCGAGGATATCTACAGCTTGGGTCGCTATGGTCCAGCTGTGGCAACCCTCGGCCATAACAAATTCTTCCTTGGCAGTTACCTGGTCGGTTTGTTTTAAATTTTCTTTTAAATATAACGATCCATAACCCCTGTTCTTTAACTCTGCTTCGATCATGTCAAGGGATTCGGGCAGAAATTCGTCTGCCTGGTTCTGAATAAAATCCAGCAGTTCTTCATCTGAAAGTTGCTGATAATGTTTTCTTAAATGCTCATATTCTTTCATGTCCATGTTCTGTAAATCCTCCTGACATTTCAGAATGAACATATCACACGCAAAACTGCGAGGTCAATTTACATGGAATCGAGACAAAACGGCAAAAAACATTTCTTCAGTTTTTACCGGACTTTTTCTTTGATATTCAATTGATCTTTATTCCTATCTGGTTTATCTTTTGTCTGCATTCATTTTTTGGCCCTCAGCATGAGGAATAATAAGTGAACTCAAGAAAGGACGTCGGTTTTGCAATTTCTAAGGCTGGTTGGTATTTCTCTATGAATTGCACTAGGCGCCCAAATCCCTCGGAAGCCTTGCAGAATGGCTAAAAAACGCTTAAAGAGAGAGAAATGAAATATAAAATATTAGTTATTCTTATTATTCTTGTTTCGGTCTCACCCGCTTTAATGCTCCCAAAAGAAGTTCAACAGTCAAATTGGAAGGGCAAAATCGAGACCAAGGAAGGTGTGACTATTATATCAAATCCAAGGGAGCCGCTTTATGGCGAGATCGAGCTGGAATTGGAAGAAGATTTGGTGATCGGAAAGGAGGATGATGAGAATTTCAGGTTTTTTAAATGGATTTCTTTAGATGTGGACCGGGAAGGAAACATCTATGTTATGGACCGGGGCAGTTTCAGGATACAGAAGTTCAATAAAGAGGGAGAATATGTGCAGACTATTGGCCGAGAGGGGCAGGGGCCTGGAGAATTCGGCAAGCCTAATTTTATAACGTTAGACGAAAAAGGAAATATATATGTCAAAGATGGAATGAAGGCACAAATATTCGATAGAACCGGACAGTTCGTAAGGTCTTTTCCCATTCCTCTAAATAGTAATTACTTCAAAATTACAAGCGAGGGAAATTTTCTTGGAGAAAGGAGAACAATTATGCCGCCGGATGATCTCCATGAAGGTATTGTGCTGATGGATGATAAAAGTAAGGTATTGAAGAATATTGCCAATTTTCCTTCGATAAAGATGGATTCCATGTTCAACCGGAAGGATCGATTTGCCATTCAAGTTCCGGAGCTCAGTTTTTGTCCGAGTTTGAAGAATTATGCTGTCTATGGATTTCCCTCAGAATACAGATTGTTTGTGGTTGACTCCAAGGGAGACGTCAAAAAAATTATTGAAGTGGCTGGGCCCGCCGAGAAAATTTCCACTAAAGAAAGGAATAAGATTATAGATGTGTTGATGGATAACATAAAAAGTAGGAAATCCTCCAAACAAGAACCGAGGGAGAAGCTTGAAAAAAGGGTTTTGATTTCAAAGTTTAGGCCTTTTTTTGATGAAATCAGAATGGATGAAAGTGGATATATCTATGTTGAAAAGCTCAAATCTTATCTGAGTGAGGACAAAGGCTATGAATTCGACTTATTCAATGAAATGGGGCACTATTTATACCGATTGAAAGTTCCAGCAGGAGCTGCAAATCTAAAAATTATTAAGTGGGGATATGTGTTTTGTGCACCGTATAGTGAGGAAATAGGGTAATTTCAGGTCAAACGCTACAAAATTAAAAATTGGGATCAAATAAAAAAAGGACTTTGATTTGCACTCCCTGTGTCAATCTTAATGAATTGTCCAATATTGAACAGTAGATGTATAAATCCGGACATGTGGAAAATATTTTTAAAGGTTGATTACCTGTTGGTGTGTTGGCACTCTTTTTGCATTGAATTGGCTAAGGTCTTGAAATGTTCAGTCATTATGTGAAAACCGCGTTCAGGAATGTCCTGAGAAATAAGGGATTCGCCTGCATAAATATTTTCGGACTGGCGGTGGGGATGACCTGTTGTATTGTTCTGTTCTTATTCGTCCAGTTTGAATCGAGTTTCGATAATTTTCATGAAAAGAAAGAGCAAATCTATAGAGTCATCAAGCAGAACGAAGTGAATGGAGTGATTGATCGATTTGTAAAAACACCTGCACCTCTGGCTCCTGCTCTACTTCAGGACTTTCCTGAGGTAGAGCAGGCGGTCCGTATTGCCCCCAGCAGTGCAGAAATCACTCACAATGGACTTCGTTTCTATGAACGCGTTTTTTTTGCGGATGCTGAGATTTTTGACGTGTTTGACTTTCCTCTTGTCAAAGGAGATCCAAATACAGCACTCAATGATCCCAATGCTCTTCTTTTATCAGAACGTATGAAGGACAAATATTTTCCGAATGAAGATCCGATTGGGAAATTTTTAGTATTATATGGAAACAGAAGTTATAAAATTGTTGGAATCTTAAAAAATATTCCCCGCAATTCTCATCTTCAGTTCGATCTTTTAGGTTCTTTCAAGAATTTCCATCAAAGAGACCAGGCGCAATGGGGCATTGCCAATTATTTAACGTATGTTTTGCTTTCAAAAAACACATCAATTCATGCTTTGGATGCGAGGATTCCTGGTTTTATTGAGAAATATAGGGGGAGGGAGATTCGCGAAACATATAAGCTCCAGTATTTATTTCAACCATTAACACGCATTCACCTGTATTCTCAATGGCGGGGAGAATTGGAACCAAGCACAAAAATCAGCAGTCTATACATTTTTTCTGCTGTAGGATTTTTCATTCTACTGATGGCCTGTTTCAACTACATAAATATGTCTTTAGCCCAATACACAAATCGAGGCCTGGAAGTCGGAATCCGGAAAGTTGTCGGTGCCAGAAAGGGGCAGTTGACCATTCAGTTTTTGACCCAATCTTTTTTAATTGCGGTCATGGCTTTGCCGCTTACTCTCCTTATGATTGAAGGAATTCTTCCGCTCTTTAACTCTCTTTCCGGCAAGTACTTAGCGGTAAATTACAGTCAAAATCTTTCTCTCATTTGTTTTATTTTGGGTGCGGTTCTGATTACGGGTTTGGTGTCCGGTCTTTATCCGGCCCTTTTTATCTCGGCATTTCAGCCAATAAAGATCCTCAAGGGAGTGTTTAAAGACAGTCTCAATGTATCTGTTTTCAGAAAGTCACTTGTTGTCCTCCAGTTTGCGATTTCTACAATATTCATTGTTTGCACATTCATAATGATCGGCCAACTTAGATTTATGCACAGCAAAAAACTCGGCTTAAACAGAGATTATGTGGTTATGATCCCGATTCATGAACAGGAGATCCTTCAGCACTATGAGAGGATAAAAAATGAATTCCTGAGGGGGCATTCAATTGTTTCTGTAAGTGCGACCACATTCTTTCCAGGAGAGACCTGGAGACAAAACTACTGGAAAGAAGGCATGCCGGAGAATACGTATCCCATGATCAGATGGATTTCAACCGACCATGATTTCATCAAGACTTTAGGGATTGAACTCAAAGAAGGAAGAGATTTCTCCCGTGATTTTGCGAGTGATGTTGGTGAGGCCTATATCTTGAATGAGTCTGCGGTTAAGGAAATGGGATGGAGTTCTCCTCTAGGAAAAGAATTTAAACTTGCTGAGAAAGGTAAGATTATCGGTGTCGTTGAAGATTTTCATTTCCTTTCTTTTCATTCAGAAATCGAGCCATTGGTCCTTTATATCTATCCGGATGGATTTAAATACTACGCCGTCCGTATCCTTGCGGAGGATATATCTGGAACTCTGGATTTTTTGAAAAAAACTTGGAATAGATTAGCGGTGGAGCAGCCTTTTGAATACCGCTTTCTTGATCGAGAATTTGATGCCCTCTATCAATCAGAAAATCGTCTAGAAAAGATTTTTAGTTGGGTGTCTGTTTTGTCTATAGTGATTGCCTGTTTAGGACTTTTTGGACTGGCTTCCTATGCCGTTGAACGGCGGACAAAGGAAATCGGCATTCGTAAGATCCTTGGTGCAACTGCGGGCCGGATTGTTTGGCTGTTGTCGAGAGAATTTGTTATTTGGGTTCTTCTTGCCAATGCATTGGCGTGGCCCGGTGCGTATTTTATCATGCGACTATGGCTGAAGAATTTTGCCTACCGTATCAATATTGGTTTTATGGTTTTTATCCTCTCTGGAGCTTTGGCTCTATCGATTGCTTTATTGACTGTGTCTTTCCACTCCATAAAAGCAACGACTGCAAATCCCGTGGACACTCTGCGCTACGAATAAAAAGAAAACAGCAAAGCTCTTGACTTCTTTTTAATCCACAAAATATGTTGTAATACCCTAGGGACGGCATTGTATAATAAATCTACAAATTTAAAACACTACCAGGATACAAAGGAACAAAAGATGAAAGACAATCCATTCGGACTAGAGGGAAAGGTGGCTGTTGTCACTGGAGGCGGACGGGGGATTGGGAAAGCAATCTCCGCAAAACTGATTAAGGCAGGCGCTAAAGTTGTCGTGGCCGATGTCGATGAGGACAGCGCACTGCAGACAGCAAAGGAGCTGACAGGTCTATCCGGGGATGTGATTGGAAGTTTTGTCGATGTCGCCCTGGAAGAATCTGTTTCAAGCTTAATACAGATGGCTTTAGAGACATTTGGAAAAATCGACATCCTCGTCAACAATGCCGGTATTATGTACAGGACCAGACTGATGGATATCTCATTAGACGAATGGGAACGTACACTTCAAATCAACCTTACAGGTGTTTTTATCTGTACAAAAGCCGTACTTTCCATAATGAGAGAATCTGAGTTCGGCCGGATTGTCAACATCTCCTCTTCTGCCGGACGGAGTGTCAGTACATTGGGCGGGGCACACTACACGGCCTCTAAAGCCGGGCTTCTGGGTTTGACGCGAGCCACAGCTAAAGAAGTGGCTCCTTTGGGGATTACGGTCAATGCCATATGTCCTGGGCTTATTGAAACAAAGATGGCTGTGGAGACCACAACCCCGAAGGAACTCCAAAATTTCCTTGACTCGTTTCCCCTCAAGAGATTGGGCTCGCCCGAAGAAATCGGACATCTTGTTGTTTTTTTATGTTCGGACGAAGCCGCATACATTACCGGGGCCACCTTGGACATCAATGGCGGAGACCTCATGATCTGAATTTTCCTATCGCCTCTAAAGGTGAGGGGTGAGGTTTTTAATTCACCCTTTGAATCCTCCCTCCTGGTGATTGACCGTCTTCTGGGTCTCTGGGAGAATACATTACCTCAGGTACATTTATCGGAAACCAATACATATGACAAAAATTGTCAAAAGAGAAAATTTAAATGGATTGAGCGTCTTTAACTATGCCTTTTCAAATGGAAGAAGGTATAGGAGGGATATTTTAAAGGACAAATGACATGACTTCGAATCTAGGGGATCTTCTTATTCGAGAAAAGGTGCTGAACAAGAAACAGCTAAAGACGGCACAAACTTTTCAACAGAAAAACGAAGTATCCATGGGGTCAGCCATCGTTAGCCTCGGCTACCTCTCCGAAGAGGAAGTGGCACAAACCTTGAGCCGGGAGTATGGCTATCCTTTTATTGACCTCGATCAGTTTGAAGTCTATCCCGATGTGCTGGATCTTATCTCATTGGATGTGGCGAAGAAATATATGGTGATGCCCATCCACCTCAACCGGAATAGTCTGACACTGGCCATGATGGACCCCACGGACCTGGAGGCGGTCGAAGACATCAAGTTCCGTACGGGTTTGAGTCTCCAGCCCGTCATTGCTTCAGAAACAGCCATTTCAAATGCTATCCAGCAGTATTATGGGACATCCGATGCTCTGCGGGTCAGGCAGGTTGTCGATGAAATCGAACAAGCCGAAGATTCCTCCATTTATGTCGTTGAAGAAGAGGAAGAAGAGGTTGATGTGGAGGAGTTGACAGAGGCACAAGAAGAAGCTCCTATTATCACACTTGTGAATTCGATTTTGGTCGATTCAATCAAAAAGGGTGCGTCAGATGTTCATTTTGAGCCTTATGAAAAGACCTTCCGCATCCGGTACCGGCTGGATGGGACACTCTATGAGATGATGAACCTTGCCCGGCGGTTTAGAAATGCGGTTATCTCACGTATCAAGATTCTCTCGAACATGAATATTGCCGAAAAACGGCTCCCGCAGGACGGGCGCATGAAGATGAAAATTAAGCTGGAGAACGGGGAACGCAAAGATGTGGATATGCGTGTCTCCAGTGTACCGACAATGTTTGGTGAAAAAATCGTCATCCGTATCCTTGATAAGGAAATGTTGAAGTTGGATATGACTTATCTCGGGCTTGAAAAAGAGAGTTTGGACATATTCTCCCGTGGGATCAAGAAGCCCTGGGGAATTATCCTAGTTACGGGACCGACGGGAAGCGGGAAGACCAACACACTCTATTCGGCGATTTCCACCCTTAATTCCTTAGAAAAGAACATCATGACTGCCGAAAATCCGGTCGAATTTTATCTGGCCGGAATCAACCAGGTGGATATCAAAGAAGAGATAGGGCTCAGTTTTTCCAAATCACTGAAGAGTTTTTTGAGACAGGATCCGGACATCATGCTTGTCGGAGAAATGAGAGATTTCGAGACCGTTGATATTGCAATTAAAGCGGCTTTGACCGGACATCTGGTCTTTTCTACAATCCACACCAACGATGCCGCAAGCACCGTCAACAGGCTGATGAATATGGATGTGGAACCGTTCCTGATTGCCGATTCTGTGACCATGATTGTAGCCCAGAGGTTGGTCAGGAAACTATGTAAAAAATGTCGAGTCAAGCATGACCTTACTCAGGAGGCTTTGGTGGATATCGGTTACTCTCCTGAAGAAGCGAAGAGTGTTAAGGTGTATCAGCCCTATGGGTGTGGAGAGTGCAACAATACAGGCTACAAAGGAAGAGTGGGGCTTTTTGAAGTCATGGACAACACAAACGAAATCAAGGATTTGATCCTGGCAAAAGCTCAATCAAGAGAGATAAAGGCCAAAGCCATCGAGCAGGGGATGATCACTCTCCGCCGCAGTGGCCTGCTTAAAATAAAGCAGGGGATCACCTCAGTTGAAGAGGTGCTCAGAGAAACTATGAGAGATTAGAAGGAAAAAAATGTCAATTACCGTTCAAGAACTATTAAAAATAACCGTTGATAGGGAGGCCAGTGATCTACACATCACGACCCATATTCCCCCCAGGATTCGCATTCATGGGTCTCTTATTTCACTCGACTATCCACCGCTCACGTCCGCAGAGACAAAAACACTGATTTACAGCCTTTTGACCGACAAACAGAAAAAAATATTCGAAGAAAAGCTGGAATTGGATTTTTCTTTTGGTATTAAAGATTTGGGTCGTTTCAGGGCCAATGTTTTTATGCAAAAGAGTACCGTGGCCGCGGCGATCAGGCGTTTTATGCCCGGGATGTGGAGTTTCGAGCAGTTGGGTCTGCCACAGAGCCTTGCGCAACTTTGTAAGCTGCCAAGAGGCCTAATTCTTGTCACGGGCGCTACAGGGAGCGGGAAATCGACAACTCTTGCCTGTATGATCGATTATGTCAACAAAGAAAGACCTGTCCATATCGTCACCATTGAAGATCCGATTGAGTATTTTTTCACTTCGAAAAAGGCCGTCATCAATCAGAGGGAACTCCATGTGGACACACATTCTTTCCCGAATGCCCTTCGCGCCGTTCTTCGGGAAGATCCCGATGTCGTTCTTGTCGGAGAGATGAGGGATATGGAGACGGTGGAATCCACACTTCGTGTGGCAGAGACGGGCCATCTGACATTCTCGACTCTTCACACAAATTCCGCCGCAGAAACCATTTCTAGAATTGTAGATGTTTTTCCCTCGGACTATCAGTCTCAGGTGAGGATCATGCTGTCCATGTGTCTCCAGGGAGTGATCTCGCAGGCCCTTCTTCCCAAAGCTGACGGTAAAGGACGAGTCATTGCTTTAGAAATTCTTCTTCTCAATTCTGCGGTCAGAAACCTCATAAGAGAGAATAAAATTCATCAGATCTATTCCGCGATGCAGATGGGGCAGTCTAATTTTGGGATGCAGACATTTAATCAGTCTTTGGCTGATCTCTATTTCCGGAAGATCATCACACTGGAGACGGCCATGGATGCCTCGTCAAAATCCGACGAACTGACGGATATGATCCAGAGAAGAAAGGGAGGTAATCACCTACAAAGTCCAAGTAAGACGACTAAAACAGAGAATGCTTATAGGAGACAGTGATGCCAATTTTTGTGTGGAATGGCAAGAACCGATTCGGAGACGTTGTGGGAGGAAAACGGCTGGCTCGTTCTGAGCAGGAGCTGTCCATGGCTCTAGAAAGAGAACAGATCTCAAGTCTCACTATTTCCAGAGAAAAAGTGCAGATCAACATGCCCTCTTTCCAGAGCAAAAAAGTCAGTATAAAGGATTTATCCTTATACAGCCGTCAGCTTTCCGTTTTGATAGATGCAGAACTTCCCTTGATCCAGAGCTTGAACATACTTTCTGAACAGTCAAAAAATAAATATTTTAAGCAGGTCATCCAGGAAATAAGGGAGGACGTTGAAGCCGGTTCATCCCTCAATCAAGCAAAAAGAAAATTCCCCAAAGTTTTTGACAACCTCTACTGCAATCTGGTCGCTTCGGGTGAACAGAGTGGATCGCTGGATGTGATGCTCAAGCGATTGGCCGAATACCTTGAAAAAACTGTGAAACTGCGGGCACAAGTCAAACAGGCAATGGTCTATCCCGTATCCGTCTTGAGTTTTTCTTTTATCGTTATCATTTTTATGATGTGGAAGGTCGTCCCTGTTTTTGCGAATATATTTGTGGAACTGGGTGCGAATCTTCCAGGTCTTACAGCCGTCATCATGGTATTCAGCGAATTTGTTCAAAAAAATATTGTTTTTTTGTTTCTTGGGATATTGGCTCTGATTTTCCTCATCAAATATTCAAGGCAAACCACTTCCGGAAAGAAAGTGTTTGATAAAATACTTCTAAAATTGCCTCTCTTTGGTGGACTTCTTCTGAAAGTGGGATTGTCCAGAATTACACGAACTTTGAGTACACTCATCGCTGGAGGTGTCCCTATGCTGGAATGCCTCAAAATCACGTCTTCTACTTCGGGCAATGTCATCCTTGAAGAACAGGTCATCCAGGCAAGAGCCATGGTTAGTGAAGGCAGCAGCCTCACGGATGCATTTAAAGGAGTGGGAAAGTTTCCCTTTATGTTTGTTCAACTGATGGGAGTCGGAGAAGCCACAGGAACATTAGATGAGATGCTGGCTAAACTGGCAGATTTTTATGACGATGAAGTCGAGTCATCTGTCTCCACGATGTTGTCTGTTCTCGAACCTATGCTTCTCGTCTTTGTTGGCGGTATGGTAGGACTGATTGTTATTGCTATGTATTTACCAATTTTTAGTCTCATGCAGCAGATATGAAAAAAAAAAATAAGCACAAGAAATTCCTTCTTAATAAAAAGGATGTGCTGGGTTTTATTATCGTTCGTCTTATCATGGTGACGGCCCTTATCATTTCTGCTGTTTCCATTCAATTTAGCACATCAACTGTTATGCTTCTGCTTCCCTTTTATTTACTGATTATTCTTTTGTGTGTTCTTTCGGCCATCTATTTTGGTCTTTATCTTTGGGGAAAATTCCTTACTTTTCAGGTCTTTCTTCAAATATTCTTTGACCTTTTAATTATTACGGCTCTCGTCTACATATCCGGAGGGCTGGAAAACTCGTTCTATTTTTTGTATATCTTTGAAATCATTGCGGCCAGTATTATACTCTCCAAAAGAGCCGCCTACATTACGGCCGCCCTATCGGCTGTTTATTTTGGGTTTCTCCTTGACGCTATGTTCTATGGTTTAATCCCTTATGTAGGTTCAGATCCTGTTCATTCGATGACACATGGAACCGTTCTGAATAACCTCTTTTTTGCATGGGGAGTGTTCTTTATTGTCGCCTTTCTCATCAATTCCCTCATGGGGAAATTGAGAAACGCAAAAAATGCTCTTTATCAGGCTCAGAAGGAATTGGAATCAAAACGGCGTTTAGCTGTCGCGGGAGAAGTTTCTGCCCACATGTCCCATGAGATCCGGAATCCATTGGCGGCGATATCAGGGTCTGTTCAGGTTCTCAAGGATGAATTAGACCTGTCGGAAGAGCAGAAAAGACTCATGGACATTGTCGTGAATGAGTCAGATAGAGTGTCCAAGACGCTAGAACAATATTTGAGCCTGACTTTGAATAGAGAACAGGACCTTGCCGAAATAGATCTTTCCAATGTCTGCAAGGAAACCCTGTTCCTCATGAAAAACAGTGGGGAGTTAAACGGAGGCTGTTATGTGAATGGAAATTTCCGTTCGTCCCCCTTCTATTATTATGGAAACAAAGACCAGTTTAAACAGATCTTTTGGAATCTGATCAATAACGCCATCAAGGCCATAGAGGGTTATGGAACGCTGACGATCGATTTTTTCCAGCAATCCAATGATTGGATAGAACTCAGGTTTCGAGATACGGGGCAAGGGATGACGGAAGAGGTTCAGCAAAGGATTTTTGAACCATTTTACTCGGATTTCCACGCTGGAAAAGGCATTGGGATGTCTGTAGTCAAGCGAATCGTGGAGGATTACAAAGGAAAAATGGAAATCCAAACAGACTTGAATAAAGGAACAGAAATAATAATTACTCTTCCTCAAGAAGAACAGGAGAGTCAGCCTCAGCTCATTACGGGAGATTAACAAAGTGGAAAAAATTCTTGTCATTGACGATGAAAAAAGTATTTTAGATCTTCTCTCAGTTGTATTTACCAAAGAAGGATATGCAGTCAAAACGGCTCTGTCTGCCGTTAAAGCCTTTGAGCTGATAGAGAAGGAAAACTTCGCTCTCATTATTACGGACATCAAACTTCCCGAGAAGAGTGGGATGGACATTTTGAAGTTTGTCAAAGAGAAAAAGCCGGGGATTCCTGTTGTAATGATCACTGCCTTCGGGACGATCAAACAGACGGTTGAGGCTTTCAAGATGGGTGCATCGGATTATGTGGTAAAACCTTTTGATGTCGAAGAACTAAAAATTATCGTGGCCAAAGGACTTGAGAAAGAGCGATTAAAAGTGGAAAACATACGATTAAAGGGTGAACTTAAAGAAAAGCACAGCTTGAAGAACATGATTGGCGAAAGCAGGGCCTTGAGTGAAATTGCCAGTCTCATTGAAAAAATAAGCACGGTAGATTCCACGGTTCTCATAACAGGAGAGAGCGGAACAGGGAAGGAGGTTGCGGCACGAGCTATCCATTATTACAGCCCGCGTCGGGAAAAGCCTTTTGTTTCCATAAATTGCGGTGCGCTGCCGGAGAACCTTTTAGAAAGTGAACTTTTTGGGCATGTCAAAGGCGCATTCACAGGTGCTGTTGCCCATAAAAAAGGGATGTTTGAAGTGGCTGAGAAGGGAACCATATTGCTTGATGAAATCGGTGAGATAACACCCATGACTCAAGTGAAACTGCTGAGGGCTCTCGAAGACAGAAAGGTGAGACGGGTTGGAGGGACGGTTGAGATTTTACTTGAAGGACGGATCATTGCCTCCACAAACCAAAATTTGGAATCGAGGATCAGAGAGGGATTGTTCCGAGAGGATCTATTCTACCGTTTAAATGTCATTTCTTTTGAAATGCCTCCGTTAAGACACAGGAGAGAGGATATTCGGCCTCTTGCCACTCATTTCCTCCAGAAATGCTGTGACAAGATGGGGAAGAAGCTCAAGAGGTTGACACCAGGCGTGATCAATGCCATGGAGTCATACCATTGGCCGGGAAATGTCAGAGAGTTGGAAAATGTGATCGAGAGAGTGGTCGCTATTGAGGATCGGGAGACCATTACACAAGAGTGTCTGCCGGACACTCTGTTTTCGACGCGTAATAGACCGGATACTCAGAACTTGCTTAAACCGGGATTCAATCTGAATGATGCCCTGGATGAAATATCTCGAAGTTTTGTCCAAGAAGCGCTCCTTGTTTCGGGGGGCAAATTGAAAGAGACTGCAGAGTTTCTTGGAATCAACTATCGGTCTCTCAGGTACCTCCTCGACAAGTTTGATTTGAGGAATTCGATGGAGACCCAAAAAAATAATTGAAATGAATAAGGATATATGTGATATAATAATGACAAATATTGTCACAAAAATGACAAATATTGTCAATTTGACCTTAAGATTTTATATTAAGGATTGTAATTTCTTTGTTATCAGCAGGTTGAAAAAAATGAAGAATGGCACGGAAATTGCTAATATTAAAGTGCGTCAAATTTTTCAGAGTTTGACCGACTAAATATAATGTATGGTAAATAAAACCCA
>CAZEWV010000027.1:0-14972 GCA_964516025.1 uncultured Eubacteriales bacterium | reverse complement strand
AGACCGTTGAAAACGTTTTCTTCACCAGAGAAGCCTGGTTATAAAAGGGGACGATCCGGACACCTTCCGGGAGTGACTTGTTGATGGCCTCGATGCGTTGTTCGATGTTCGTGATGACTTTCGCCGTATTTGATCCAAAGAGTTTGAGCACCATACCGACGACTTTTTCTCCCTCTCCATTGACCAGAGCCGAACCTCTTTTTATGGCCGGCAGGATCTGGACCTCGGCGACATTTTTGAGGAAAACGGGCGTTCCCTCATAATTGGCGACCACTATGTTTTCGAGATCTTGGACTGTTTGAATGAGTCCAACACTTCTGACAATGTACTCCTCTTTTCCCCTGGTGATAAAACCGCCGCCGACATTCTGATTATTCTTGCGCACTCTTTCAATGATGTCTGAGATGGTGAGATTGTATTTAAGGAGAAGCTGCGGATTTGTGAGGATTTGGTACTGCTTAACGTCTCCGCCAATACTGAGAACCTGAGACACATTCGGGACAGACTTGAGTTCGTACTTGATCAACCAGTCCTGGAGTGTGCGCAGTTCCAGTAATGAATGTCCCTCTCCTTCTAGGTAGTAGAGATAGACGAGTCCCAAACCTGTAGCGATCGGACCCAGCTCTGTGTTGTGGACCTGCTCGGGAAGAGTCTCCTTGGCTTCAAGGAGACGCTGGGCGACAAGTTGTCTCGCCCAATAGATATTAGTACCGTCTTCAAAATAGACATTAACAATAGAGAGAGCAAACGTGGAGATAGAGCGGATATTTTTGACTTTGGGCAGGCCAAACATGGCGGATTCGATTGGATAGGAGATGAGTCGTTCAATCTCTTCCGGAGCCATACCGTGCCCTTCTGTATAGACCTGCACTAACGGTGGTGAGGGATCCGGAAACACATCTATGGGGAGATTCTGGAAGGCCAACAGTCCCAGGATGGCCACGATAACCGTCGTCATGATGATGAATAGACGCTGTTTGAGAGAGAATTGAATGATTTTGGATATCATCGGTTATCCCAGCTGTTTGTGATTAATGAACATGTGCATGCCCAAAGGTCGCCTTGGTCAGTTCTGTTTTGAGATAAAACGCGCCTTTAACGACGATTTTTTCGGTGGCGGTCAAACCTCCTGTGATGATTCTTAGACTGCCGATTTTTAATCCAAGAGAGACATGCCGGACAGTGAAGACATCCTCTTCCTCAAGGACAAACACGATTTTTTCTCCTTCGAGATTTTGGATGGCTTCAACCGGAATCATAAGAGTGTTATTGTTTTTAGAGTTGTTTTCGATGATACCCTGGATGTACATATTAGGTTTAAGCAGGCCTTCCGAATTATTGACTTCAACTCGAATTTTTACTGTCCTCAGCTGTTCATCCATGAGATCACTGATATAGGTTATTTTGCCCTCAAACGTCCTCCCTGGGTAGAGTGGAGATTCAATGGCGACCGTACTGTTTTTGTTGATAAAGGGCAAATCTTTTTCATAGGCATCCAGCAAAGCCCAGAGTGTGTTGAGGTTGGATACCGTTAACACAATTTTTTCGGGATTGACATGTTCTCCAAGGATAATATCTCTGAAGACGACAGTCCCGCCGAGTGGGGAGAGGATGGGAAGATTGGGATCGGCGATCTCACACTTGTATTCCTCATCTTCGATAGTTTCGCATTTTGAAATCAGTGCATCGATGTGTTCGTGAGTTAAACCGTAGGAGTGAAGAGTTGATCCACGTGCTCCGTATTCGGTGATGAGTTTTTTGTACTCGGCCTCCCGTCTCAAAAACTCCTTTTCTTCAAGGGCTTTTTCTTCAAACAACTGGTGAGCCCGCTCGAAGTCTTTCTGGCTCAGATTCAACCGGGCTCGTGTTTCCAGAAAATCAGCTTGAGCTTGAGCGAATTCCGGAGAATTGATGGTGCAGAGAGGCTGGCCCTGCTGGACCTTTGTCCCAAGGTCTGCGGCGAGAGAGCCCACTTTTCCTGACACAAAAGAGGAGAGGTGGGCGGTTTTATTCTGGTTGAGTGCGAGGATGCCGGGAAGCGAAAGTCTTGAGACGATGTTATCTGTGATGGCGGAACCAACTTTTATACCCCACGCTTGCTGCTTTTCCAGAGAGACCTGTACATCCTGGTGTTCATCTTCTTCGTGCTCCTCCGCTTGAAGTTCCGTACTTGCCGGTGTTTCATCTTCTTCATGAACTTGTCCCTCTTGGCCGTGCTCATGAGTGTCTTCGTCCTGAGTGGTTGGGGCGTTGTTCTTTTGACCTCCGCAGAAAACCATAAGCAGCACAGTGAGCAGAATAATATATTTTTTCATTTGATGTCTTCTCCAATCGTTTTTTCAAGGGCCGCCTTATCCATATTCCAGGTAAAAAGAGAATCTTGGTAGTCAAACATGATGCTGAAAAAAGTACGCTGTGAATCCAGATAATCGATGAGCGAGATTTCTCCTTCTTTGTAGCTTACTTCGGAAATTTTAAGGCTCTCCTCGGCTTGATTGAGGAGTCCTGTATGAAAGAGGTTAAGTGTTTGTTCGGACAAGTGAAGCTTACTCAATTTGGATTTGACTTCGGTGGAGATGTTGAGAAGCAAAGCTCTCAGCTCTGCTTCGTGTTGTCTTGCAAGAAACTCTGCTTCGGCGATCTCCTTGGCATTGAAGTTCCACAGCGGGATATCCAGCGACAGTCCAAAACCTTTGTTCGTACCGTCTAATTCTTTATTGCTGAAACCGGTGAGTTTAAAATCGGGTAGTCTTTTCCATTTGATGCTGCTCAGGTTGTTCAAGGCGGCCTTGACTTCAAATTCTTTTTGTTTGATCAAGGGATAGGAAAGCAGTGTTTTGGTCACAAGAGATTCCTCTTTTTCGGAAAAGGGTAAATAGTCCAGAACTCCGCGGATGCTAAAATTTGAAGGAAGTGAATTGTTTAGGAGCGAATTGAGGCTCTTTTTGATGAGTTTTTTTTCAGTCCGGATTCTGTTCAATTCATTTTGAGCTTTGAGGGTTTCCACGCGGAGCTTGATGGCCTCTAATTCTTTGACTTCTCCGAATTGGACTCTTTTCTCGATGAGGCCTAGGATTTCGGCGACAGAGTCAAGATTTTTCTGTACAAGTTCCTCAATATTCTTTAGAAATAG
The DNA here is from genome assembly GCA_964516025.1 of uncultured Eubacteriales bacterium. Lineage (GTDB taxonomy): Bacteria > Acidobacteriota > Aminicenantia > Aminicenantales > Aminicenantaceae > JAUWVG01. The sequence continues at coordinate 11,839 of CAZEWV010000027.1, read as the reverse complement.
AATCCTGTAAAACAAATTTTTAATTTCAAAAACGAGTTCGAGCTTCGAGTAATCGGACAAGCTTGCAAACGCCTTCCAATCGTTCTCATGGACAAGGATACGGTAGTGCCGTTTAAACGGATTTTCGATCGGTTGGCTGATGGTAAATTCGCTTGTATTCCGGAACTCCAGGCCATCATATGACTCTCCCTTTCCGGCTTGAAATTCGAATTCCGGGTTGGACAGCCGTTTGGCAGCCAGAAAGGCTGCCTGTTTCGCCTGGGCCTTACTTTGACCTGCGGCGATCCCTGGATTTTTTTCAAGACCGATATGGATGATGTCCTCAAGGGTGAGCTCTGTTTTTTCTTGTGGGAAGCCGAGGGCTGGAAGGAACAAAACAAAAAAGACGAAAAAATAGTATAGTTTTTTCATAATTACACTCTATTTTAGAGATGTTCTCAAATAAAGCAAGAGGCCGTTTTTTTATCTTTTTCCTTTTAAATCCGCCACCAGTAGGAGAATTTGATGAAGATGTAGCGGCCCTGCTTGCGGAAGATACCCGAATCATCCTGTTCCTGGTTGTCGTCGATTCCCAGGTAGAAGACCGTTCCCGGTCGGAGTTCCCAACTGAGAAGAATACTGTTGTAGAGGTCCTTGTGGTAATCGTTGTAATCCGTGATGAGCCTCAGGGACAGTGTGCGCGAGAGCTGAAAGCTTATGCGTTGGGAAATGATGTTGATGTTGTAGACCCTCTCTCCTCCCCGCTGTTCATAAAATTTATTGTTGGAGGCTGTGAAAAAGAGACGCAGGTTAGTGAGTGGTTTTAGGGTGAGTCGCATGCTGTAAGATGTCTTGTAGCCCAAGTAGGGCGTGCCAGAATAGTAGATGCTGTCCCCGAACGAAACGTTGATGTTACCGCTCATCCAGGAGAGGGGATCCGAGCTGAGGTTGAACATATATGTCGCTGTCTTAAAATCAATGCCCTTGTACCGTTCCATGTTCGACTTGAAGTTTCCCCAGAGCATGGAATTTTTCCAACCGTTGATGAAAGCCGAAAAATTGAACTGTTCATCTGTCAGGGTGTTTTCGAAATCGTAGATCCTACGGTATTCAAAAGAAGGCCTGATTGAAATGATGAAGTCATTTTGAGGAAGGAAGCTGTAGCTGATCCTTGAACTCAACGATTTGATATCTTTGCGTCTGAAAAAACCCAAGGAGGCCTCAAAGTCGGGAGGCAGGCTGTTGTAGTCGACAGACAGCTGCAGGTGCCGGGCCTGGCGGTTGAAGTTAAAACTCAACGCCGGCACAAAATCTGTTTTGGCCTGTCCCACTTTGCTTTGAGAGCCGACAATCTGGAATGACATCCTGTAGAAATTTTTAAATTTGAACTGTCCGTCGATTCCGGCCACATGGTTGTAATTGTTTGTGAGTGAGTTCCAGGAGTCCCCCATTTCCTTGGCTGTCAAAATGAAGCCAACATAGGATTCTTCAAAAAGATCTCTTCGGATGCGGAACACATTCACAAGGGATCTGGATTCGATCTCCTCGTTTTCATACTCGGCGCCTGGAAAATCGATTTCTGGTGGATTTTCGTCATAGGTACTGAGGAATCCGATGGTTGTTTTTCCGATTTTCCCAGTGAGCTTAGTTCCCCAGAGAGGATTGACGATTTTTCTTGTGTAGACCAGTTCAAGCGGCGTGTCAAAAAAGTCCTTCCCTTCCAAAAAGAAGGGTCTTTTTTCAGAATAGTAGAGCCTATACCTCTGATTGACATCATTCTGGGGTATGTCGGCCTCGATTTGGCTGAAATCAGGATTGACAGTCACATCGGCCGTTAAGTCAGAGGTGATTCCATATTTAAAATTCAGGCCTTCTTCAGGAGCAAACTTTTCCCCGGTTTGTTTCAATCCGGTGAAAACGGGCATGAATTCTAAATTTTTGCCCTGCTCAATGTCCCCACCAATATCCATTGTTCCCGCCTGGATCAGGAATCCGTTGATGTTTCGAGAACGTGGGGCCCAGTAGATCTCTTCGCTTTTTCTGCGGATCTCTCTTTTGATTTGGATCCCCCACGTCTGCGGATTGTGATTTGGAAAGCGCAGGCTCTTAAAGGGGATAGTCATCTCGACAGTGTATCCTTCGTCGTCTATTTGGGCGTCAGTGATGAGGTAGGTGTCCCAGTTTCGGTCGAAGTCGAAAAATCCTCTACTGCCACCACCACCTCGTCTGTGGCCTCTTCGTCGGTTTTCAGTGTAAATGCCGTCCACCTGAACACCACAGGGATTGACCTGGAAGGCGAAGGCCCGTTTTTTATCGTTAAATGTATCTAAAAAAACCGTGATGCTGTCATCCCCAAAAACCTCATCCCGTTTTGTCAAACTTGCACGGATGGCTTTGGGTTCGGAATCGTAACATATCACTCCGATATAGAGGTTTTTCGAATCATATCCGATGTAGGCTACCGTTTTTTCGGACGGTTCGCCCCCCTCTTGAGGCTCATATTGGGTGAATGAGTCTAGAACGGCCGCACTCTTCCAGAACGGCTCATCCAGCTTGCCGTCAATTTTAGGCGGCGAAGAAAACTGTATTGCCTTGACATGATAATTGGCGTTGTTTCCCTGGACAATCCCCGTACACGCAATAAACACCACTAGGATGAAGGCGAAAAGATTTATTATGCTTTTCTTAATTTTGATTCTTCTCCCTGCCAACTCTTTTGGAGATGATCCTGAATTTTCAACTTCGATCTTAGTATCCACACTAGAGTATGAATGTTGCATTATAAGTGGAAAGAATTCCTATAGGAAGTTATTGATTCAGAACATCAGTTATGGAAATATTCTTTTCTGAGAGGATCACACCCGTGGATCTTTGCAGCCGTGCCAGGGAAAGGTTGTAGTCCATGATCGATCTGAGCTCCATGATTTGAGCGTTGCGCAGATCTCTCTGGTACTGGAGAACAAAATAGGGAGTCGTCAATCCAACCTTGAGCCTTTCCTCTTCGCCTTCCAGCTGCCTCTGGGCCAAATCGCGGGCAACCTTATAGGCCTGAACCCGTTGGTGGTTTGTCTCTACGGCTCTCACGGCATTTCTAATTTCCTGAAAAATCTGCTGTTCTTGATTCTTCAAGCGCAGCATGGCTTGCTTAAGATTGACTCTTGCCTGAATGAGAGTCGTCTGTGTAAAGAGGGTGTCCAAGGGAACATCAAGGGTAAGGGAGAGGGAAAGATTGGCATAAACGAGTCCAAAGGCATCCTTCCAGGCTTCTGATGGAGAACCGGGGATGGTGTCGACGATAATTCCCGTAAAGGCGTTGTTGTTGAGGTAGATAATTTGATCACCGGTAATTCCCGGGCTCCAGTATCGGGCCGAAAGACTTAATCCGGGAAGCATCTGGTTTTTTGCCCAGCTGACATTTATTTCCCTGTTCTTTATATCCAGCTGTGTTGATTGCAGATCTGCTCTGTTATCCAGCGCAGTGGCCAGCGCTTGATCCAGGCTTACCGACACCTTCTCGTATCCCGGCTGATCCGTGGGGAAAATAGTGAGAAGGTCGGCGTCATCTGTCTCGGCGGCAATATTGATAAGAGTTTTGAGATTGTCCTCATTGTTCTTGACCTGAGCCCGTGTTTCGATGATGTCCGCCCTTCGGGAGGCCACCGTAGACTCGGCGCTGAGAACATCTATGGGCGCCATGGTGCCCACTTCTACGGCCCGTCTGTTTTTTTCCAGAAGGTCCTCGGCCAGCCTGAGAGACTGCTCTCGAACTTTGAGGTTTTCGATGCTGTAGACCAAATTCCAGTAATCTTCTTCCACTCTGTAGACGATATTCTCGAGAGTGGTTTTAAAGTCGAGTTCGGACATGTCGAGGTTGTTCTGGGCGATGATTATCTCCCTGCGGTTTATTTTCATGCCGAAATTGCGCAGGAGAGGCTGGTTGAGGTTAAAGGAGAGGGTGCCTCCATATCTGGGATTGATGGACTGGAAGCTTCTATTGGAATTTGTTATGTCCCCATCGAGAGAGAATGTGATCGTTCCTCCGGTGGGAAGAAGTTGGCTGAAATCGGCAGAATAGCTGTTGTTTTTAGTATCAACAGAAGTGGCCGCATCGAGGAAAGAGTACGAAGCTTGACTGGTATCCCTGTATGCGTAGCTGAATGAAAGATTGGGAAGCCATTTTTCCTTTGATGCAGCCAGAGAGATTTCGGACAATTGCGGGGCGAGCACATTGATGGCCACGCTTAAATTATTATCCAATGCCTTCACTATGCACTGCTCCAATGAAAGAGAAATTGTCTTCTCGGCTGTCTGGCCTTGAAGCCCGTGCAAACAAAACAGGCTCAATATTAGAGTCATTCCGATTGTGCGTTTTAACATTTTTAGACCTCCTTGTGCGATAATCTTTATTCGTATCTTAATGCTTCTATGGGGTCGAGCTTTGATGCCTTCCGAGCAGGGTAGAACCCGAAGAACACGCCGACCGTTCCCGAAAAGACAAAAGCCATTATGATGGAGCCCACGGAGATGAGCGTTGACCAGCCAGCGATATTCGAGATCAGCTTGGAGCTGGCGATTCCCACAAGAATTCCCAGAAGCCCTCCAAAGATACTCAAAACTATGGCTTCAGTAAGGAACTGAAGGAGGATATCTCTTTCTTTGGCTCCCACGGACATTCTGATGCCGATTTCACGAATCCGCTCTGTAACCGAGACCAGCATGATGTTCATGATGCCGATCCCTCCGACAAGAAGAGAGACCGATGCAATTCCCGCAAGAAGAATGGTCAGGATCTTGGTCGATTCGCCTGCGGCCTCGGCTATTTCCGTCATGTCTCTGACGCTAAAATCGTCCTCGGCACCCGGTGCGATTTTGTGCCGGATCCTCATGATTTCTTCGATCTGTGCCTGGGCTTCTTGTGTTCTTCCCGTGAATGCGCTGATCTCGATAGAGTTGAGTCTGGCTCGTCGACCCGTGAGTCTTTGGGCCGAGGTGTAGGGGACGACGATCTGGTCGTCATGACTGCCCCATCCTCCGGCTTCTCCTTTTGTCTTTAACACTCCGGTGACCCTGAAGGGAACGCGGTTTATCCGGATCACCTGGCCGATGGGATCGGCGCCTTCAAAGAGGTTTTGGTTGACCTCGCTCCCAAGTACAGCGACCTTTTGTCCCGCCCGGACCATGTTGGCATCAAAAAAATTGCCGATGTCGATTTCCCAGTTCCGGATCATGGGATAGGCTGCGCCGACACCCTGGATGGATGTGTTCCAATTTTTATTGCCGTACTTGACCTGTGTCCGGGTGGAGACCTGGGGAGACATATATTCCACGGCCTCTGCCGTTTCGATGGCTTTGGCGTCGGCTTCTGTTAAATTCTGAGAGGAGCCAGCACCCCCGTGAAGGCCTCCCCGGTATCTGCTGCCGGAACGGACGGTGAGGAGATTTGTCCCCATGGATGTGAACCGGTCTTCAACGGCGGCTTTGGCGCCTTGTCCGATACTGACCATGGCGATGACAGCTCCCACGCCGATAATAATACCCAGGGCAGTTAAAAAGGACCGCATTTTATTCCGGCCGAGGGCCCGGAGGGATACACGTGATATTTTGATAAGATTCATAGCTTACTCCCTTGCCTCTCTCTCGATAAGGCCGTCCCGAATATAGATTCGGCGGTTTGCGATAACCGCAACTTCCGGATCGTGTGTGACGAGGACGATCGTGATATTTTGTTCACGATTGAGCTTTTTGAATATATCCATGATTTCTAACCCGGTTTTTGTGTCCAGGTTTCCCGTAGGTTCGTCTGCGAGAAGCAGGGAGGGATTGTTGACCAGTGCACGGGCAATGGCGACTCGCTGCATTTCTCCACCGGAGAGCTGGTTGGTTTTGTGAAGCTCCCGGCCTTCAAGACCCACCTGATCCAGAGCCTTCATTGCCATGTCCTTTGCTTTTTTTCTGGGCACATCGGAGTACACTAACGGTAATTCAGTATTTTCCAACGCTGTTGTTCTTGCCAGGAGATTAAAACTCTGAAAGATAAAACCGATTCTTTTGTTGCGGACCAGGGCCAATTTGTTTTTGTCAAACGTCGAAACTTCCTCACCCTCCAGGAGATATTTTCCGCTCGAAGGTTTGTCCAGACAACCAATGATGTTCATCAGAGTAGATTTGCCGGAACCAGAGGGGCCCATAATGGCGACAAGTCCGCCTTTTTCAATGTTGCAGGAGATGCCTTGGAGTGCATGGACCTCTGTTTCGCCGACCTTGTACACTCTTTTGACATTTTCGATTTGGATAATATTGTTGTTATCCATTTTTTTATCCTTTGGAAATCAATGTGAAATTTTCTAACGGCGCATAAACATCATCCCACCGCCGCGCATGGGATTACTTGAACGTCCTCTGCTGTTTGAGCTGGAGGAGCTTTGACCGGTAATAATCTCCTGGCCTTCCGCGAGGTCGCCCGAGACGATTTCTGTATTGGTGTTGTCTGTGACGCCGATGCGAATCATGACCATTTTGAGCTTTCCGTTTTCATCTTCAACCCATACACTGGGGGACTGCGTATGCCGGGAGCCCTGGGAACCCCCACGGCCCATGCCCATCATCATGTTTGACATCTCGCCTGAAGGTCTCTGCCGTTCGGTTCTTTCGCCGCCTTCGCTGCTCGCGGGTTTTTTCGACGGGGTACCTCCTCGGCCTCCTCCCATTCCCGCAAACATCTCCTGGTAGAGCGCTCTCATTTCTTCGGCACTGAGTTGAGGAGTAAAACGTAAGGCTGAGTTGGGGATTAGAAGAACATTCCGTGCTTCCCCGGTTATGACAGAGATTGTGGCTGTCATACCCGGCATCAATTTTAATTCCGGATTTTCCACTTTGACGATGGTGGTGTAGGTGACCACGTTCTGCTGAACTACAGGGGAATATCTCACTTGACTTACGATGCCTTCAAACTCGTCGTTTGGGAAGGCGTCCACATTAAAACGGACTTTTTGTCCTTCTTTTACCCGTCCGATATCGGCTTCGTCCACACTGCATTCCACCTGCATCTTTGCCAGATCGTTGGCGATTTGAAAGAGTACAGGGGCCTGAAGGCTGGCCGCCACTGTTTGTCCGATATTGATGTTGCGGTTGATGACCACCCCGTCGATGGGTGATCGGATGACCGTATAAGTCAGGTCGACTTTACTGGTGTCGAGCTGTGATTGGGCCTGTTCCAGCCGTGCTTCGGCCGATTTTAGGTCGGCCTGGGAATTAAAATATGCGACTTCTGATGAATCCATTTCTTCGAAAGAGACAAGCTCCTTTGCAAAAAGGGCTTTGGTTCGTTCATGCCTTTTTTTTGTATTTTCCAGCGTCACTTTAGATTTTTCAAGTGCGGCGACTGTGCTGTTGTAGTTGGCTTCATTTTGCTGAACTCGCGTCTCAAAGAGTTCCTGATCGAGTTCAACAAGGATCTGCCCCGTGGTAACTATGGAGTTAAAATCCACGTAGAGGTTTTTGATTTTGCCGGACACTTGGCTTCCCACATCGACAATTGTGACAGGATTTAAGGTTCCGGTTGTCACAACAAGGGCCTCGACGGTTCCTTTCTTGATGGTCTCTTTTTTGTAAAGGTCGCCTTCCTCTTTACCGTTTTTGAACACGGTCATTGCCAGGACGACTCCCGTAATTACTACAATGACAAAAATTAATAAAATGATTCTCTTCTTCATCTTTTATCTCCTTTATTTTGTCCATCTGACTGTCTTTTTCGTTTGTCTGATTCCCTTTTTCGTTGAGAGTGGTATTTATTGATCATGGCCTCGTATTTGACCTGCTGATCTTCAGTCAGGACACTTTTGATTTCGTTATTGAGTTGAATGCGGATATCCCTCAAACGCTCATTATTGTCTTTCCTTAATGTTTTAAACCGCTCCTCTAAATTGAAGTTTTTAAAAATCTCTTGAATTTTTTCCTTCTGCTCTGGTGTGAGTCCCAGTTCCTGAGTCCACTGGTCCAGAGTCGGATAGTGAGTTGAACTCGTTCTCTTACGGTCAGTTCTTTCGTGTCGGTTTTTGTGTTTTTTGTTGAAAATGTGTTTGTCGAGTAGAACCCCACTGATGAGTCCGGTAGAAAACACAATAATCAAAGAAATTATTGTCCATAATTTATAATGATTTTTCATGGAAAATATCTCCCTATATTATTTGTCTCATCAAGAGAGGAAAAGATGAGCATTATGTGCTTATTGCCATCTCCCTCCTCCGACAATAAGGTCAAAGTTTCTTCCAGCGGGTTTAAATTCTCCAGCAGAAAGACATCTGTTTGGCTTAACTCCAGTTCTTCATTTTGAGATGGAACAAACAGGAAAACAATGGCTGTAAAGAGAACCACGACAAGGACAGAAAGAGGGATGGCGCGGAGTCCAAATTGCTTTCCCACAAACCACGGTTCAATCTTTCTTTTTTCTTTCAGTTTGGGCTGCAACCTTTCCCAAAAATAGGGTTTTGTCTCTGGAAAACGTTCTACCTTCAGAGCACTGCGGATGATCTGGTATTCTGACTGTCTTCTCCTGCAAGGAGGGCAGCCATCCAGATGCTCTTTCAGTTGAATCGCTTTTGAAAGATTCAGACGATTTTCCAAAGACCTCAAAAGATATTTTTCCGACTGTTTACATTTCATGTCCCTCTCCTTTTTTAGAAAAAAAAGGCTCGAGTTTTTTTCTGAGCATTTTTCTGGCTCTGTGTAAACGGGAATCAACCGTTCCGGGCGAAATGTTTAGAATTTTGGCGATTTCACTGTAGGAAAAATCCTGTATATCTCTCAATGATAGGATGATTCTGTATTTGTCCGGCAATGCCTGAATTGCGGTGTGAATAACTTTCCGTCTCTGTGCCTCTTCCTGTTCCTTTTCCTCCGGAAGAGTTTCGTTCTCCTCTGCGGGAATTTTTTCCGCGACGTTTTCAAAAGGGATTTGGATCATACGGTTCTTTTTTCTGAGAAAATCCCTGCAGTGGTTGACTGCAATTCTGTAAATCCAGGTGCCGAATTCTGATTGTTCTCTGAATTTCTCCAGGGCATAATAGGCCTTGATAAATACCTCTTGGGCCAAATCATCAGCAGCTTGTGCGTCATGTGATAAACTGTAAGCCAAGTGATACACCTTTGTTTTATATTTATTCACCAAAACACCGAAGGCCTCCTCGTCGCCTTCCTTGCTGCGCCGAACCAAATCTTTTTCGTCCATTATAGTCCACTCTTCTTGACCTCCGTACACTCTTTAGACGGAGTAGAGAAGAAATTCTTCCTTTTTTCCGGTCGGTTTTCTAAGGAAGCCTGCTCCTGCCTATTTTAGGATAGAACAGTTTGAAAGGCCAGACGAAATCTTGAGGACTTTGGCACAGTGATATTACATATCTATTTTTTCTCTGCCGTCCATTCGCTGGGGCCCCTATTGCCCATGCTCATCTCCATCTCACCGGACATGGAGTCGCCATCGACTGTCCCGGTGTAGGTCATGGTCATTTCCATATCCCTCATTGTGCGTGTTACTTTCCACTCGATCTTGTTGTCCTTGATTGTGCCTTCTCCGGTCACTTCTCCCATTCGGCCTTCCATGGTGACGGTGATCTTTTCGCCGTCCTGTTCGATTTTGATGGTTTGAGTCCGGGGGCCTTGTCTGCCTTCCGAGGTGAGATCCCATTCACCCGAGACGTCCTGAGCCAATGCTGAACCAGCCAAAAGAAGCAAGGCTGCCGAGAAGATAATGATGTGTCTTTTAATCATGTTGTCCTCCTGTAATCTTTTCATCCTTTTAAAAAAAAAGCTTAGACATCAATAAATTTAGACGAAAATCATAACAATTTCTTCCAAAAATTGTAAAAAACAATTTCATTATATTGATTTGATTTTTGATTCTGCTGATAGTATTACCAATACCATGATTTTTAAAGAGTTCTGGAAAGATGATGGAGAAATCAAAAAATCACGGAATTGGTGATGCTATCGGTTCTTCTTGACAATTATCAAGGACTTTAATGTAATGTATGCTCCAGATAAGGAGGTTGTCCTATGTTTGTTTGGATCTTCCACCGGGTCTCAGGCCTTCTTCTCATCCTCCTTTTAGGAATAAAGTTTCTGACGTCCTTTTTTCTGATGACACAGCAGCAAAAACCGGATTGGGCTCTAGTTCTTCACACTAACCCTTTTTCCGACACACTTCTAATTGTCCTTGTGGTCTATCATGCTCTTTACGGTTTGAGGACAATCCTCATCGATCTCGGATTGAAAAAAGAAAAGCAGCTCTTCTGGATTTTCTCTGTCCTCGGTTTTGTAATGAGTGCCGCGCTGCTTGTGGTTTACTTTACCAGGAAATACTGAATGATAAGTCATGACATCCTTATTATTGGAGGCGGGCTGGCAGGTTTAACCGCTGCCTTGACCGCCGATCCAAAACTTTCAGTGGCTGTCATTTCAAAAGTCCATCCTCTTCGTTCCCATTCTGTGGCCGCTCAAGGAGGAATCAATGCGGCGTTGGGAAACAATCCGGAAGGGCGGGATGACAGCTGGGAAAAACATGCTTTTGACACGATTAAAGGCAGCGATTTCCTGGCCGATCAGGATACCGCGGAATTGATGTGTGAAAAAGCGATTCCGGCGCTCTATGAGCTGGAACACATGGGCGTTCCCTTCAGCCGGTTTCCCGGCGCGGTCATTGCCCAAAGGCCTTTTGGGGGCGCCGGATTTCCGCGCGCGTGTTATGCTGCGGACAGGACTGGTTTGGTCATCCTTCACACGCTTTTCGAACAATCGGTGAGAAGACAGGTCAGGTTTTACAATGAGTGGCTGGTCACTAGGCTTGTCGTTCGCCAAGGACAATGCCAGGGGGTGGTGATCTGCGACTTGACCTCAGGAGAGATTATTCCCGTCAAAGCCAGAGCTGTGATTTTTGCCACAGGAGGATATGGACGAGTTTATTTTAAAACCACAAATGCCTTCATCAATCACGGGAGCGGAATTGGTATTGCTTATCGTGCCGGCGTACCCCTCAAGGATATGGAATTTGTCCAGTTTCACCCCACCTCTATGATCGGGAAAAATATACTGATTACTGAGGGAGCACGTGGGGAAGGCGGATACCTGATCAACAATAAGAGACAGAGGTTTTTGTCTGATTATGCGCCCAACGCCATGGAGCTAGCCCCCCGGGACATTGTCGCCAGGGCTATTCAGACAGAAATAGACAAGGGCAATGGTTTTAATGACGATTATGTTTATTTGGATCTTCGACACCTGGGAGAGAAAAAGATCAAAAAAAGGCTTCCCGGCATTCGTGAGATTTGTTTGAATTTCGGAGGCTTTGATCCAATCGAAAAACCCATCCCCATCCAACCGGCTCAGCACTATTCGATGGGCGGTATCGATGTAGACGTCAACTGTGCCACAAGTGTTGAAGGCTTTTATGCTGCTGGAGAGTGTGCTTGTGTGAGTGTACATGGGGCCAACCGGCTCGGTGGAAATTCTCTCCTGGATACGGTGGTTTTTGGTAAGATTGCCGGAGACCAGGCAACAAATTTTGTCAAGGAAGGGGGCAATCGTTCTTCAAGTGACTGGGATCTTAAGGACGAGACAATAAAGATCAAGGAAAAAATGGACACATGGAGCCGCCGGGATTCAGGGATCAAGATTCACTTGATGATGGAAAAGTTGAAGCTTGCCATGAGCGAAAAAGTAGGTGTCTTTAGAAAAAAGGAAGACTTGACCGAAGGATTGAAGATCATCCTTGGATTAAAAGAGGACTACGGACACACTTATCTTTCGGGACAGAGCATCAAATACAGCCAAGAAGTCGTGAATATATTCGAATTTGAAGCGATGATGG
>CAZEWV010000026.1:0-15595 GCA_964516025.1 uncultured Eubacteriales bacterium | reverse complement strand
TTCATCTCAGGGCGGACTGCAGCCAGCTGGGTTTGTGTGGAAAATGTCTGGTCAAAATTTCCGATGGACACCTCCCCTCTCTTGAAGAGCATGAAGAATCTTTCCTTTTAAAGAGGAATCTGGATAAATCTTACCGGTTGGCATGTCTCTTCCATATTAAAAGCGACCTTAGAATTGTTATTCCTGAGGAATCTCTTTTGCAAGAGCAGTATATTTTAAAAAAAGGGATCGCAACACCCGTAACTTTGGATCCACCGGTAAAAAAGTTTTTTGTCCAACTGCCAAAATCCACCATTGGAGAACCTCTGTCCTTCTCCGAACTTCTCCAAAAAAGCTTAAAAAATCCAAATTTGTCGGTTCCTCTGGAAGTTCTCAAAACAGCGCATTCAATCCTGAAAAAAAACCACAAAATAACAGCCGTTTTTCACAAAGACAGTGAAATTATAACCATTGAAAATGGCAACACATCAAATCAGTGTTACGGGCTTGCAATCGACCTGGGTACGACAACACTTGTTGTTGAACTTATCGATCTCAATTCCGGAAAAAGTATCGACACGATAGCCTCAAAAAACAGCCAGACTCAATTCGGAGCCGATGTCGTCTCCAGGATAGCATTTTCCATCTCAACGGAGTCCAACTTGTTAAAGCTGAAAGACACCGTCCTGGAAAATCTCAATCATAAAATCGCAGAGATCCTGTTGAGATACAGTATCCCCTCGTCTTCTGTCTATGAGATCGTTCTCTCCGGCAATACAACCATGAACCATATCCTGCTTGAACTTCCTCTCCATTCCCTTGCCCGGACACCGTTTAATGCGCTTTTTACATCATTACCCGAATTATCTGCAGCCACATATGGATTCAGCATCCATCCCCATGGCAAACTGTATGTAGTCCCTAACATCCGGAGTTTTGTGGGCGGAGACATATCGGCGGGACTTATCGCATCAGACCTTTTGAATAAAAAAGGCAATCACCTGTTTATCGACTTGGGAACAAACGGTGAAATCGTTCTCAAGACAGATACAGGGAGTGTGGCCACATCCACAGCCGCCGGGCCTGCCTTTGAAGGGATGAACATCAGCTGCGGTATGCTGGCCCTGCCTGGAGCCATATATAAAATTGAGAATACCATTCCTCTCAGGACAGAAACAATCCAGGATCAATCTGCCCTGGGACTCTGCGGCACCGGATTAATCGATGCCGTAGCTGTCTCCCTCAAACAGGAATTACTTTCTCAGAAAGGTAAAATTCTGGATGAATCCGGTGAAATCACTTTGACTCAAGAGATTTCTCTTACTCAAAAAGATATCAGGGAACTGCAGCTTGCCGTGGCCGCTGTCAGATCAGGGATCAGAATGATAATGGAGAAAAAGAATCTTTCTCTCGATCAGCTTGACGGAATTTTGATTGCGGGAGCTTTCGGGAACACCTTGAACATTCCCAACAGCATCCAAATCGGTCTTCTTCCAGCAATTCCGGAAGAAAAAATTCATTTTGTCGGGAATTCTTCGATAGCCGGTGCAAAAGCCCTTCTCATTTCATCCCCACTTCGTGCAGAAGCCAAGACTCTCTCGGAAAGAATTGATTTTTTTTCCCTGGCCACCAATGTTCAGTTCCAGGAATATTTTGTAGATTCTTTAGACTTTCCCAGCCAACCTTAGTTGCCCATCACACTTTTAACCAGATCCACAGCCGATGCGGCATCCGGTGCATATCCGTCCGCTCTTATTTCATCGGCGTAGGACTGTGTGATAGGTGCTCCACCGACAATAACTTTGATTTTATCCTTGAGTCCGGATTCCTCGAGAGATTCGACCATATCTTTCATAAACACCATCGTGGTTGTAAGAAGAGCCGACATTCCCAAGACATCGGGATTTTCTTTTTCGGCAAACTCCAGAAATTTTTCTTTATTGACATCTGCACCCAGATCCACAACCTCAAATCCCGCTCCTTCCAGCAGCATGGCAACAATATTTTTTCCGATATCATGCAAATCGCCTCCGACAGTGCCAATAATGACCTTTCCCAGGGGTTCCACATTGGCCTCTGCGAGAAGAGGTCGGATTATTTGCATTCCTGCCTTCATGGCCCGGGCAGCCACTAATACCTCAGGAATAAAAATCTCATTATTCTTAAACTGCTTACTGATGACATTCATTCCGGCAACCAAGCCCGAATTCAAAATTTTTTCGGCCGATATATTCTGGCTTAAAGCTTCTTCCGTAAGGTTTTTTGCCACATCTGCATCTCCTTTTATAACTTCTGCTGCCAAATCTTCTAATATTGCCAATGGCTCCTCCTCACATGGTATATTTTTATTTATCCCTCTTCATCTATCATATCCAAATTTTAAAGTAAAGAAAGAGTACAATATTTGCTAATATTCAACCATTTTTTTAGAATAGACCGATGAAGATCGCGATCACTGGTAAAGGAGGCACGGGAAAAACCACCATTGCTGCCGTTCTGGCCCATATCTTTAAAAAGGACGGGTATGAGGTGCTCGCCGTCGATGCTGATCCCGACGCCAATCTCGCAGAAGCTCTAGGAGCGGAAGAAGAACAACTGACCCTCCTCACTCCTATCTCTGCTCAGCGCAAACTGATACAGGACCGCACAGGGGCTAAACCGCAGCAGTTCGGCCAGCTATTTAAACTCAATCCCACAGTCAACGATATCCCTGATAATTTCTGTATTTCTGTCCGTGATATCAAGATTTTGGTGATGGGAAGCATAAAAAATGGCGGCGGTGGATGCGCCTGCCCGGAGAATATTCTTCTCAAGAGCCTTCTTTCCGAAATTATTCTCAACCGCCGGGAAGTCATCATTGTGGATATGGAGGCCGGCATCGAACATCTGGGAAGAGCCACCGCCCAATCCATAGATATCATGCTCATCGTTGTCGAACCCGGTCAGCGAAGTATCCGGACAGCCGAAACGATCTTAAAATTGGGTGGACAAATTGGTATAGAAAAGTTTGGTATAATCGGGAATAAAATCCAGAGCAAAGATCAGGCTTTATGGATACAGAAACAGTTTGCCCAAATCCTCTATATGGGCAGCATTTCCTACAGCCCGCTTATCGGCCAATCCGATAGGGACGGTTTGCCTCTCATAGACAGCCTGGACTCGGAGCTAAAAAAAGAATTTCAGGCCATTTACTCCACCTTGACTAGGATCCATCCCGGTGATAGATTTTCCTCCAAGTGAAAATCCGGAGAATACAATGACATTTAATCCAAGATGCCTGGCGACGGGCATCGGCAGTTTCCCTGACCTGGATGCCGGAAAGGCATGTGACCTGATTCTTGAGACGCTCCCTGAAATTCCTCTCTGGCCCCAGCTGTCCCAAGCCGATTTTCGAGAGCAGATGGAAATCCAGTACAGCGAAGGCTTTCCATGTGTTGTCCTCGATGAAGCCAAAAGTAAGATGATTATCGATACCAGTGGGGATCCGACAAGTGAACTGGAAAAATTTTATGAATATTTCATTATGGAAAACCTCGACTATTTCAGTATTTCACCCGAGTTCAGCCGCGGCCTCTATGCCATGGAAGAAAAGTTAAAAGTCTCACTCCCCTCCTCCATATTGTACTTCAAACATCAGGTCACAGGACCTCTCACATTCGGATTGGCCACTGTCGATGAGAATAAACGCGCTATCTATTACAATGATGTATTCCGGGACGTGGTGGTCAAGGGCATTACGATGAAAGCCCGTTGGCTTCTGGATAGATTTAAATCCTTTGGATTTAAGCAAATCTGTTTCGTCGACGAACCCATCCTTTCGGCGTTTGGCTCTTCGACCTATGTCAGTGTCCAGAGGCCAGAGGTTGTAGAACACCTAAATGAAGTTGTCGAGGCTATCCATAAGGAAGATGCGCTTGTCGGCACACACTGCTGCGGGAACACGGAGTGGCCCATATTGATCGATGCGGGAGTGGACATCATTAGTTTTGACGCTTATGAATTCGGAGACACGATCGGTTATTATCCCGAGCAGGTTAAAGATTTTCTGGAAAAAGGCGGTGTTATCGCCTGGGGAATCGTCCCAACATCGGATAAAATTTTAGACGAGACAACCGACTCATTAAAAATAAAATTAGAAAATAACATCGATAATCTGGCCGGAAAAGGGATCGATAAGGACCTGATCTGGCAGCAATGCCTGCTCACTCCAAGCTGCGGCACGGGCTCACTTTCTGTTGAATTATCAGATAAAATATTCCATGAATTATCCCGCCTCAGCCAACGGCTACGTTTTTAAAGATATGTTCCACCGGAGACTAAAAAGCATTGGGAAACCCATAAAAAATAGGCTATAATTGACCTCATTCAATAAACAGGATTAGACGGAATATCTTCATGATAGAGAAAAAAAGTATAGATAAAACGGTCCAGCAGGCCCTCAAAAGAGCGGCCGAAAAAGGGATCGAAACAATTTGGGACAGAGCAGAAAAACAGTCTCCACACTGCGGTTTTGGCAATAAGGGGCTCTGCTGCAATAACTGCTACATGGGCACCTGCCGCATCCACCCAAAAGGCAAAAGTCCTCAACAGGGAGTTTGCGGGGCAACCGCAGAGGTGATCGTTGCACGAAATTTTGCACGCATGATCGCAGCCGGTACTGCCGCCCACTCTGACCACGGGAGAGATGTTGCAAAAACTCTTCTCGAAGCAGCCACAAATCCCGATTCTCCCTATTCGATAAAGGACACGGCCAAACTCAACAAAGTGGCCCAGACAATGGGAGTGACTACGGGAGAAAGATCTATTAAAGATATCGCACGTGATGTGGCTGAAAAAGCTCTTAATAATTTTGGGAGGCAGGAAGGAGAATTGGATTTTCTCAAGATGGCTCCCGATACTCGTCAGGCTTTATGGCGTAAACTGGGAGTATCGCCAAGAGGGATTGATCGTGAAGTTGTCGAGATGATGCACCGGACGACCATGGGCGTGGACCACGATCCAAAAAACATCATGCTCCAGGGGGCACGAACGGCATTGGCCGATGGATGGGGCGGTTCGATGGTGGCCACCGAGCTTCAGGATATTCTTTTTGGAACACCCTCCCCTCTCCGTGGAGAAGTCAATCTTGGCGTTCTTTCTGAGACTGAAGTCAATATCGTCGTTCATGGGCACGAACCTGTTCTTTCCGAGATGCTCGTTCTTGCGGCTCAGGAAAAGGAACTGGTTGCGATGGCTAAAACCAAAGGAGCGACAGGTATCAACCTGGCCGGAATCTGCTGCACGGCTAACGAAATTCTCCTCCGCCACGGCCTGCCTGTCGCAGGAAATGTGCTTCAGCAGGAGCTGGCGGTAACAACAGGTGCCGTGGATGCTATGATTGTCGATGTGCAGTGCATCATGCCCGCACTCCCGGAACTTTGCAAATGTTTCCATACTAAAATTATTACGACATCGAGCAAAGGCAGGATCGAAGGCGCCGAATATTTTGAATTATCGGATAAAAATGCCTATGAAACCGCCAAGGAGATCGTCAAAATTGCCATTCTCAATTTCCCCAACAGGGAGAATGTCGAAATTCCTAATGAAAAAATGGATTTGATCGCCGGATTCAGTCATGAGGCCATAATTTACATGCTGGGAGGCAAGTATCGCGGGTCCTACTCCCCGCTCAATGATAACATCATCAATGGAAGGATTAAGGGCGTGGCCGGAGTTGTTGGCTGCTGCAATCCTAAGGTCACCCACGACAAGGCCCATGTGGATTTAGTCCGGGAACTCATCGCCAATGATATCCTGGTCGTCCAGACAGGCTGCTCGGCCATTGCCTGTGCTAAAGCCGGCTATCTTGTTCCCGAGTCGGCCGAAAAGTATGCGGGAAAGGGTCTGGCTGAAGTCTGCAAGGCCGTGGGCATGCCGCCCGTGCTTCATTCCGGTTCCTGTGTGGACAACAGCCGCATCCTTATGGCCCTGTCCGAAATGGTCAAAATAGGAGGGCTGGGGGACGATATCAGTGAACTCCCTGTGGCCGGTGCCGCCCCGGAATGGATGAGCGAAAAAGCCATCGCTATCGGTCAGTATTTTGTCGCCTCAGGTGTTTTTACAGTTTTTGGTGTCGGCCTTCCTGTTAGCGGAAGCGATAAATTCTCCAAGCTTCTCTTTGAAGATTTTGAGAATATTTTCGGAGGGAAATGGGCGGTCGAGCCCGATCCGGCAAAAATGGCCGAACTGATGATCGACCACATAGATAAGAAACGAGAAACTCTAGGCATCAGTAAAGGTAAAGATCGAATCCTCTATGATATGGATATGAGAAGAGATCTGGAGATTTAAGGGATGTCAAAAATTATTGCCACTAAAGCCATCCGCGGCGCTCACAGTCTGGTCACCAGGGCGGAAAAAGAGCTCAAGTTAGCTATCGCAGACAATAGACCTGAGACTAAAGTCGAATTTCCCAATACAGGTTACTTTTTACCTATATCGCATGGAATACTCGGTTTAAACATCGAGACTCTGGCGGGGCTCAAAGAACTGCTCCGGGAGGCCCAGAATCTGCTCCCGTCCATCCCTGACAAAGAAAAATGGCTCCCTTATCTTGGAAATACGCTGGATGCCGGAATGGCCGCACTGTTTGCCGATGAAATCATCGAAGCCATCAAATACACACAGAATCCTCTTCCCTATCTTACAGCCTCCAATCCGGATGACAGCAACCTCTGGTTGGGAGCGTCCAATGACGTGATCATGCGAGAGCGGGGCATTGAGTTTGTAGACGGGACCGCACCCGGATTTGCCGCCTGTGTGGGCTACTGCCCCACCAATGACCTGGCTGTCAAACTCGCACGCGAGCTTCAGGAAAAAAACCTGTATGTCTTCATGTCGGCAGGGGCCGATGGAAAATCCATGGCCTCTCAGCTCCGCGAAGAAGGCATCCAGCTGGGCTGGGACACGCGTCTTGTCCCTTTTGGTGATGATGTGACAGCCACCATTCATTCCCTGGGTTTTGCCACACGGGTCGCCCTCTCGTTTGGAGGGGCCCAACCCGGCGATTTCCAGAGAGTTCTCCGGTACAACAAAAACCGTGTTTTCGCTTTTGTGCTGGCGCTTGGACCGGTGGACGATGAAAAACACGCCCAGGCCGCAGGCGCCATCAATTTTGGGTTTCCCACAATCTCTGAAACAGATATCGATCAAATCCTTCCTTCAGGCATCTGCACCTACGAACATGTTGTCTCCCCTGTTTCATTGGACAAGATTGTCGCCAAAGCTATTGAAGTTAGGGGGCTTAAGCTCAACATCACCAAAGTCCCCATTCCTGTCCCCTATGGACCCGCTTTCCAGGGAGAAAGGATCAGAAAAGAAGACATGTACGTTGAATTGGGCGGTCAAGAACGCCTGGGATTTGAGTATTTGACGACCAAAGAACTCGATGAAGTCGAAGATGGCAAGATCACGGTGATTGGCCCCGAAATCGACGATATCCCCTCAGGAAGTAAAATCCCCATTGGCATATGGGCCGAGGTAGCGGGACGAGAAATGCAGGCAGATTTTGAGCCCATTCTCGAGCGCTACATTCATGATTTCATCAATGCCGCCAACGGTGTGTTTCATATGGGGCAACGGGATATCAACTGGATCCGGATCGGGAAAGACACCAAGGACAAAGGATTTAAATTTCGCCACTTCGGCTCCATCCTCCATGCTAAACTCCATGGAGAATTCGGAAAAATCTTCGACAAAGTCCAGATCAGAATTTACACATTGGAAAAAGACATAAAGGCTCTCATCGGAAAGGCCCGCGAAGTGTATCTCAAGCGGGATGCCCGCCTGGCCGATATGACCGACGAGGCGGTCGATACATTTTATTCTTGTGCATTGTGTCAGTCGTTCGCACCCAATCACATCTGTATCATTACACCGGAGCGATCGGGCTTGTGCGGCGCCTACAACTGGCTGGACGGCAAAGCGGCTCATCAGATCAGCCCGGCCGGCCCCAACCAGCCTGTAAAAAAAGGAAAAGCCATCGATCCGGTTAAAGGACAATGGCAGGACATCAACACATTCGTTTACAACAATTCACACAAATCCCTGGAGATATTTAATGCCTATAGCATCATCGAAAACCCCATGACATCGTGCGGGTGCTTCGAATGCATTTCGTGCATCCTCCCATCAACAAATGGAATCATGTCGGTCTATCGAGATTACATGGGCATGACACCCGTGGGCATGAAGTTTTCGACTCTGGCAGGCACGGTGGGTGGCGGACTCCAGACACCCGGGTTTATCGGCCACAGTAAACAATATATTGCAAGCCAAAAATTCATAAGTGCAGAGGGAGGTGCTCCACGGATTGTCTGGATGGATAGGGCTCTCAAAGAAGAATTGGAACCAATCCTCCGTGAAATCGGAAAATCCCTGGGCATCGATAACTATTTTGAATCGATCGCCGACGAAACTGTGGCAGTGACTGAAGAAGAGGTACTGGAGTTTATTACTTTGAAGAATCACCATGCACTGACTATGCCCCCTCTATTCTGAGAATAATGAAAACGATTGCCATATCCGGTAAAGGGGGAACAGGAAAAAGCACTATTGCGGCTCTGATTGTCCGCTGGTTGAGCCAACATAATGCCGGTTCTGTTCTCGCTGTGGACGCCGATTCAAACGTCAATCTTAATGTCCTTCTGGGACTCGAGATTAAGGACACCCTGGGCGCGATAAGAGAAGAAATGAAACAGGCTTCACAGAATCTCCCTGGTGGAATGAGCAAGGCACAGTTTCTGGAATATAAAATTCAAGCCAGTCTCGTGGAAACACCGGCGTACGATCTAATCGCGATGGGCCGCCCGGAAGGACCAGGATGTTACTGCTATGCCAATAATCTGCTCCGGGACATCCTCCAGACACTGAGTTCCCAGTACCAATACATCATCATCGACAATGAAGCCGGGATGGAACATCTCAGCCGCCGTACAACCCTTAAGATAGATAGTCTGCTCATCGTCACTGATCCAACCGTTAGAGGAGTCCGTACGGCCTCAAACATCAGCCGTCTTTTGAGTGAACTTGATATCCGTATTGGAGAAAAGAAAGTTATCGTCAACCGTATCCACGAAGACATTCCTCCAATAGTGACTTTGACTCTAGAGGATGAACATCTCGAACTGGGCTTAACTATTCCCGAAGACAACACCCTTTTTCAAATGGAACAAAAAGGAGAGTCTGTCTGGACTCTGTCTGATTTATCTCCGGCTTTCCTTGCTGTCGACAAATGGATGGAAAATTTTGTACATTAACGATTTAAGGACGACATAAATGGCATTTGAAATCACAAAGGATAACAACCCAGGACAAGTGGTTTCTGTTTGTCTTGGTGCTACGGCCGATTTGGGCGGAACCAGATCTCATACTATTACGGTCGGAGGAAGTACCGCTCTTCCTTTTCATTTTTTTGAAGGACAATTTCCTCATCCACCTGTTGTGGCCATGGAAGTCTTTGACAGGGTTCCGCCAAAGTTCCCTCAGCCTCTGCGGGATTATTTCGAAAACGTTTTAGACAAACCCGGAGACATGGCAAAAAAATGCATCGACGAACACGGGGCTGATCTTATCTCGATAAGACTGGAAGGGACTCACCCGGAAAAAGGTGACTTGAGTGCTGAGGAGGCGGCAGAAGTCGTCCTGGATGTTCTCAAAAGCGTGAGCGTTCCACTCATCATTTCCGGGCACAGCCATTTCGAAAAGAATAACTCCGTTATGAAAAAAATCTGTGAAATCACAGCGGGTGAAAACTGCCTCCTCAACTTTGTGGAAACGGACAACTACAAAACCATCGCCGCTGCCTGTATCGCCTACAATCACACACTTGTGGCCCAATCCCCCATCGATGTCAACATAGCTAAACAGCTGAACATTTTACTGACCGATATGGATTTTCCTCTAGAGAAAATTGTTCTGGATCCTCTCACAGGGACTCTCGGGTACGGATTGGAATACACATATTCCATCATGGAGCGGATCCGGATCGATGGGCTATCCGGCGATAAGATGTTGTCATCCCCTATGCTTGTTAATCCCGGATATGAGGCTGCAAAGGTCAAAGAAGCCCGGTCAACCATAGAAGACTATCCCGACTGGGGAGTTCTTGCAGAACGGCTTGCTCACTGGGAAATTGCCACCGCAATGAGTCTTCTTATCACAGGGGCCGATATCCTGATTTTGTATCACCCTGAGGCGGTAAAGGCTGTCAAAGCAAAAATTATGGACATGTATCAAACTCCTGAGGAAAAATAATCATGGCACTATCCGGATTGGATATTTTTAAACTTCTGCCAAAAACCAACTGTGGAGACTGCTCTGTCCCAACATGCATGGCTTTTGCCATGAAACTGGCCCAAAAAAAAGCCGAGCTGAGCGAGTGTCCGCATGCTTCCGATGAGGCCAAGGATTCGCTCGGGGCAGCCAGCGAGCCTCCCATCCGATTGGTGAAAATCGGAGGGGCCAACGCACTTGAAATAGGGAATGAAACAGTGATGTTCAGGCATGACAAAACTTTCTTTCATCAGACAGGAATCGCCATTGAACTCCTCACTTCCGAGAAGATCGGCGATCTCCAGAAAAAAATCGAGGAGATAGAAAGTTATCGTGTAGAAAGAGTTGGAGAAGAGCTCTTTGCAGATATGTTTTTTATCCGGCATAACTCCGATAAGGAAGACAATTTTCTTGAGACAATCCATACCGTGCAAAAACATTCTGCCAAAGGCTTAATTCTCGATTGTCCATCCAGAGATACTTTACGAAAGGGTCTGGAGATCTGTAAGAGCGACCGTCCGACTATCTACCTGAGAGAGGGTGCCATTGATCAGGATTTTGATCTGGTCAAGACGTATAACGCCAGCCTTATTCTTTTCGCAAATTCTCTGGAATCCCTGGAAACTCAATCCGAAAAAGCTCGTTCAGCGGGTATCTCTGACCTCATTCTCAATCTAGAATCGGAAAACCTGGGTCGCCAGTTGGAAGACAACACAATTTTGAGGCGGAGCGCTATAAAGAACAACTTTAAACCCTTTGGTTTTCCCCTGTTTTCTTATATTCGAGGAAATAATATCTATGAATATTTGGCAGATGCGACCGTGCTGATGTGCAAATACGATTCCATCATTGTGCTGCCCGAGTACAGCAAGGCCTTTCTCTATGCTCTATTTACACTGCGTCAGAACATTTACACCGATCCGCAAAAACCGATTCAGGTTGATCCAAAAATATACCCCATTGGAGATCCCACTCCCGATTCTCCTGTTTTTGTGACCACGAACTTCTCTCTGACATATTTTATGGTTTCTGGAGAGATAGAAAACTCCGGAATATCGGCCCACCTCATCATCACGGATGTCGAAGGACAATCCGTACTCACAGCCTGGGCCGCAGGAAAATTTGTAGGGGAAACCATTGCCAAATTTATCAAGGACATCGGATTGGAGGATCAGGTCAAAACTCGTAAAATCGTCATACCCGGATTTGTCTCCCAAATCAGCGGAGATCTGGAAGAAAGCCTTCCGGGTTGGGAGGTCATAGTGGGTCCTCAGGAGGCCTCGGACATTCCTTCTTTTGTTAAAAATGTCAATCTAACTTAAATAAAATCAATGCAAAAAGAAATAAAGAAATGGATGGGACCCCTCCACGGCACACCTCCGTCCTCGCTCAGTGAGACCCTTACGCTGCGGGCAGACACGGACACCGCTTCGCCCATCCAGATTTTATTTTAGTTTAAAACTATGTCAAACAAGAAAGAATTGAATGTTCGGTTCCTCCCGTTCGAGATAGAGGTTGAGGTGGAGGAGGGGGCGAGTCTTCTCGATACCATAAGACAGGAAAATCTCCCCATGAAGACCTCCTGTGGTGGAGAAGGGACATGTGGTGAATGTTATGTCAAAATTATAGAGGGAGCTGTACCGGACGCCGTCAAAGGTCTCTCCAAAAACATCGCTTCCAAGGGTTTTGTGCTGGCCTGCCAGACAAAGATCGAGGAAAACCTTACCGTTCAACTCCCCCATTTTGATGAGCTGACGATCCAGAGTGTTACAGAGTCGGATTATTTTAGCCGGAATAAGGATAACATATCCGGTGTTTATGAAGTTAATCCTGTTGTGAGAAAAATTTCTCTCAAACTCGATCCTCCATCACTGGAAAACAATTACAGCGACCTCAAGAGATTGGAGATCAAACTGAACGAAAAATTTGGTCCGGTAGAATGGAAATGCAGTTTTTCGGTTCTCCAAAAATTAGCCCTAACCGTACGCTATGATCCATACAATGTGGATTGTTTTCTGTTTTCTTCCAGTTTGGAGAATTCAATTATCGATGTTGTTCCTTCATCATATGATAAAAAAGTGCTCGGAATCGCATGCGACATCGGCACTTCAACCGTGGCTCTTCACTTAGTCGATCTCACAGACGGGACTATCCTCAGCACAGCATCCAGCTACAATCAGCAGATCAAATGCGGTGAGGATGTCATTTCCAGGATCAACTATGCTCGAAAACCGGAGCGGCTAAAGGAACTCCACGAGCTTGTCATAAAAACCATCAACAATCTCATTCACAAAGCCACAAAAACTGCCCGTGTATCGTATGCAGACATTTATCACGGTTCATTTTCCGGCAACACCACAATGACCCATCTTTTTCTTGAGTGTGATCCCCGCTATATTCGAGAGGATCCCTATGTCCCCACATTCAACCTTCCCCCCAGTGTTTTCGCTGAAAAATTGGGACTAGACATGCACCCGGAAGCCCGGATATTCTTTGCCCCTGCTGTGGGAAGTTACGTCGGTGGGGACATCACAGCCGGAATTTTGAGCACCCCGATGCTCACGACCACCGAGGACATATCCCTTCTCATTGATGCCGGCACAAATGGAGAACTTGTCATCGGGAATAAGGATTGGATGATGACGTGTGCCTGTTCGGCAGGTCCGGCTTTTGAAGGCAGTGGAATCCATTGCGGCATGCCGGCTTCAGATGGCGCTATCGAATCTATAAAATTGAACAAAGAGAAAGGACCAGACTTCCGGACTATCAAGGACATCACGCCTAAAGGACTCTGTGGTTCGGGTTTGGTCGATCTGCTGTCGGAATTGTATATAAACGGATTTATTGACCGCAGCGGCAAGTTTATTTCAAACAACACAAAAGGACACTTAAAGGATATGGAAGAAGGCCTGGCTTTTCTCATTCTAAGTGGAAAAGACACGTTCTGGGGCAATGACCTGGTTATCACAGAAAATGAAATCGCCTCTCTCATTCGGACAAAAGGTGCCGTATTTTCAGCCTGCCGGCTGCTCATTAAAAACATAGGGATAGATTTCAACTCTATCTCCAACGTTTATATCGCCGGAGGATTCGGCCGGCATCTCGATGTCGAAAATGCTATCCGCATCGGACTCCTTCCTGATCTCGATCGACATAAATTTCACTATGTCGGAAACAGTTCTCTGCTCGGTGCTCTGCTCGTACTGATGTCTGATAAGAACCGGGAAAAAGTGTTAAATCTTGCTGATAAAATAACCTATTTAGAATTGAATACGGAACCTCGTTATATGAACGAATATACTGGAGCTTTATTTCTTCCTCATACCGAGTTAGACTTGTTTCCTACTGTCAAGGATATGTTTCTAAATAAATTTTAATAAAGGACAATACATATGAATCAAACCGTAAGACCTAAACTGGAATTACTCAATGAGTCACTGATAGAAAAGATCATTCAGGAAGCTTTTATCTTGCTCGAAAGAGAGGGGATTTTTGTCGAGAATGAAGAAGCACAGGAACTCTTTCAGGCTGCAGGGATGAAAGTCGACTCGTCGACACAAAGAGTTTATCTGACACCTCAACTCGTCCACGACTCCCTGGCCACAACCCCTGCAAAGATCAAACTCTACGACAGGTCCGGAAAAAAAGAATTTATTGTTGGAAACGATAATGTCCATTTTGATCCGGGGTCTGCGGCCGTGACAATTCTTGATCATAAAACACAGGCACAGAGAAAAGCGGATACGTCGGATGTTGTCAATTTTGTAAGAGTGACGGACAGAATGAAAAACATCGAATTCCAGAGTACCGGACTAATCAGCCAAGATGTTCCGGAAGTTATCGGTGATGCTTACAGGATGTATATCGGACTTCAGCATTCCACAAAACCTATGGTGACAGGCACCTTTCGTGTGGAAGGATTTAAACCCATGTTTGACATGATGGTGGCGGTCAGAGGCAGCAAAGAGAATCTGGCTGAAAAACCTCTTGCTATTTTTGACGCCTGCCCCTCCCCTCCTTTCAAATGGAGCAATCTGACAACCCAATCACTGATCGACAGCGCACGCGCTGGAATCCCCTCCGAATTGATATCAATGGGCATGACAGGCGCCACATCTTTGATCACGATCACAGGAACACTTGTCCAGCACGTGGCCGAAAACCTTACGGGTCTCGTTATCTGTCAGCTGGCCAAACAAGGCGCTCCGGTCATTTTTGGCGGATCTCCCTCCAGCTTTGACATGAGAAAAGGCACAACTCCCATGGGAGCCATGGAGACCATGATGATCGATTCAGGATATGCACAGATCGCCAAACATTTTAACCTGCCGACGCATGCGTATATGGGATTAAGCGATGCTAAGACCAATGATAGTCAGGCCGGATTGGAAACAGGTATCGGCGCTGTGCTTGCGGCTCTGTCCGGGATCAATGTGATTTCAGGTCCGGGTATGATGGATTTTGAAAGCTGTCAGAGTTTGGAAAAACTCGTGATAGATAACGAAATCGCCGGGATGGCCCTCAGGCTGATCAAAGGCGTTACACAAAGAGATGATCCCATCGCTACGCATATGTTTGAGAATATCACCAAGGAAACGGAATTCCTGTCCACCCCCCATACAAGAAAATGGTACAAAGAAGAGCACACCTACCCGCTGATGATCGACCGGGACACCTATGATACATGGGTTTCACTTGGGAAAAAACCCATTGCCGAAAGAGCGGCAGACGAAGTGGACAGGCTCCTGAGTGAACCGTCTGAAACCGCCTTGGATGAAGACACACGGAAAGAACTGCACGATATCATGCTTTTGGATGCCAGAAATAACGGACTGGACACCTTACCGAAAATTTAGTTTCAGAAATCCAATTCAAATTTAATTATATCTCCCTATAAAA
The DNA here is from genome assembly GCA_964516025.1 of uncultured Eubacteriales bacterium. GTDB lineage: Bacteria > Acidobacteriota > Aminicenantia > Aminicenantales > Aminicenantaceae > JAUWVG01. The sequence goes on along the minus strand of CAZEWV010000026.1, from coordinate 406 downwards.
GGAGATGGGATGAAATTCCTGATGAAAGTTTTTGTTGTTATATTAGTAATCTCTATATTCAGTGGTTGTCCCTCTAGTAAATTGACTAATGAAGACGAAAATGGCAGTGCCAATAATGAAAATATTATGTTTGATTATCCACCAGTTGACCTAAATAATGTTGTGTTTATTGAACCATTGGGAGCTATGATAGGAAATCATGTAACACCCATTGACCATCAATATTACATGGCTTTTGACCACATGTCACTTGATCAAGCTGCAATTACTGTGAATGTATATTCACCTGCAAGCGGAACTATTACTCAAATTCAACATATGAGTTCGCTTCCTGGAGATGAAACAACAGTGTGAGGGGCTCCCCATTGTCTGGACAGGAAACAGGCTCCTTTAAGGTGCATTTTGT
>CAZEWV010000025.1:0-15686 GCA_964516025.1 uncultured Eubacteriales bacterium | reverse complement strand
ACAATGATAGAGCCTTCCTGACCGGCGTTTTTGGCGATCTGTCGGAGGGGTTCTTCGATGGCTCTTTTAATGATGTCGACACCAATGGCCATATCTCCTTCGAGCTTAAGGTTGGCAAGAGATTTCTGGCTTCTCAACAGGGCCACTCCACCTCCAGGAACGATGCCTTCTTCAACGGCGGCTTTTGTAGCATGCATGGCGTCTTCCACTCTGGCTTTCTTCTCTTTGAGTTCAGTTTCTGTCGCGGCTCCCACTTTAATCAAGGCCACTCCACCAACTAATTTGGCCAGTCTTTCCTGGAGCTTCTCTCTATCGTAATCAGAGGTGGTGTCTTCAATCTGAGTTCTGATCTGTTTGATACGGGCCTGGACATCGTCGGTTTTGCCCTCGCCTTCAACGATAGTCGTGTTGTCCTTGTCGATGACAACCTTATTGGCTGTACCCAACCAATCTGTGGTGATATTCTCGAGTTTGACACCGATGTCCTCAGTGATTACTTTTCCGCCGGTTAAAACAGAGATATCTTCCAGCATAGCTTTTCTTCTGTCTCCAAAACCTGGGGCTTTCACGGCTGCGCAGGCGAATGTACCTTTGAGCTTGTTCACCACCAGTGTTGCTAGGGCTTCACCTTCCACTTCTTCAGCGATGACGAGGAGGGGTTTGCCCATCTTAGCCACGCTTTCCAGCAAAGGCAGGAACTCCCTCAAGTTGCTGATCTTCTTTTCATGAAGAAGAATCACAGGACCTTCTAATACAACCTCCATCCGATCCGGATCGGTGACAAAATAAGGCGACAGGTATCCCCGGTCGAACTGCATCCCTTCAACGATGGACATCTCGGTTTCAAGGCCCTTGGCCTCTTCCACTGAAATCACACCATCTTTTCCAACTTTGTCCATCGCATCTGCGATGATCTCTCCAATAGTGGGGTCGTTGTTGGCAGAGATGGCGCCGACTTGGGCAATCATATCCCCACTCACATCGCGGCTTAATTTTTTCAATTCCTCAACCACCGCTCCCACGGCACTATCAATTCCCTTTTTAATCAAGTTGGGATTGGCACCGGCTGTAACATACTTTAATCCTCCCGCATAGATGCTCTGCGCTAGAACTGTGGCTGTTGTCGTACCGTCTCCGGCCACATCAGAAGTTTTTGAGGCCACTTCTTTGACAAGCTGGGCGCCCATATTCTCTATGGGATCCGCCAACTCGATCTCTTTGGCCACGGTGACACCGTCCTTAGTGCTGGTGGGAGAACCGAACTTCTTGTCGAGGACAATGTTTTTTCCCCGAGGACCTAAGGTCTCCTTGACAACGTTGCTCAAAGCATTAATGCCCCTTAAAAGAGCCTGTCTTGCATCATCTCCAGTTGTTATTTGTTTTGCCATTGTTTTCTCCTTTTCACAAAATCAGGTGATTTTGGCTAAAATTTCTTCTTCACGGACAATGATATGTTCCACATCTTCAAATGTCACTTCCGTTCCGCTGAATTTTCCTATGAGAACTTTATCCCCTTTCTTAACGTCAAGAGGAATAACTTTCCCGTCCTCTGTTACTCGGCCTTTACCAACAGCAATAACAGTCGCTTCCTGTGGTTTTTCTTTGGCCGTGTCAGGGATGATGATTCCACCCTTGACAACTTCCTTCTCTTCTAAACGTTTGAGAAGAACCCGGTCATGTAATGGGACTACATTCATAAATACCTCCTATTAAATTAAAATAATTAGCAGATTAGCTAAAAGAGTGCTAATTTAATATAAAAACCGCCGTTTGTCAAGAGTAAAAGATGATTTTTTTAGCACTCTAGGTGAACAAGTGCTAATAATAGGGCTATTTTATATTAAGCGCTATGGTCAAATTATGAAGTGTGTTGCGGTGTATCCCTAGCGCTTTGGCCATTTTGGTTTTATTCCCATTGTATTTCAAAGCAGAGGTCTCAATGTAGATCTTTTCGAATTCCTTCAAGACTTCCTTAAGAGGCAGTTCATTATCGACCAGTTCCTTAATGAGAACTTCCATTTTCTGGTGGATGGACACCCGTTTAGACTTTTCTGACATCTTCCCTCCCCCTTTTGACAATATCTTTATACGCCTCGTTGAATTTTTCTTTCAGGTCATCCGGGATGAGATAAATCACCGCCTTTGTGACTCGCAGGCAATAGGGAGCGAGAAAAGATTGCCTTAACGCATCCTCTTTGAAAGGGAACACGAGCATGGCAAACACAATCACACCACAGATGAGCAGGCCTTTCAGCAGGCCCAATCCTCCACCCAAGGCATTGTTGACAAATTTAAAAGGCCCCTTCATCACCTTAGAGAGAAGAAATGACAGAACTCCTCCCAGGCATAGGACAGCGATAAAGATGACGATAAAAGCGATAAAATGAGAGAGAGTGCCGCTGCTGATCCATCGCAAAAAAAAGTCAGATACACCGGGATAATAATTGACGGCTAAAATCAATCCTACGATAACCGCAAGAATGCCGATAATTTGCCTGACAAAACCTTTCATAACACCAAAGAGAACCGTTAATCCAAGAATCACCAGAAGAATGAGGTCCAACCAGTTAACATTCATTCAAGACCTCCTTTTTTTTAATTCTTCGACCATCCAATATCCCCCCTCTTCGATTTCCCCAAAATGAATGTGCGGTTTGATAGAGCCATGGAAATCAGATCCTGTCGTAGGAACAAGGTCCAATTCCTCTGCGATGGACTTGTATAAAGATTTCTGTGCAGCATCATGGTAGGACGAATAGACCTCGAGTCCTTTAAGTCCTCGTTCTTTTAGTCGCATCAGGTCCTCTTTTTTTGCATTCTGAAAATAAGCACCTGGATGAGCGACGACGGGAACACCTCCGGATAAAAGGACCGTGTCAAGCACATCCAACAGATCGACATTCCGCCTGGGTACAGAGGCGGGCTTTCCTTCCATAAAATAATCCTTGTAAAAATGATAGGGCGCAAACAGCTTATTTTCACCTTCCAGGTAGGAGGAAAAACCAGGTGTTTTGTTTTTTTCGGCCTTGTTTAAGATCAGCTGGGCGATTGTGACACCCAACGGGGGGAATGGATCCGAAGCATAAAGAACCTCTTCCCAACTGATGTCAAATCCCAGATTTTGCAGTTTTTCCACTCTTTCTCTCCCTTCATGTCGACGTCTTTCAGCCACCTCCCTGACAAGCTTACCCAGAACATCACTTTTCCAATCTATAAATGGACAAAGGAGATGGAACTCACGCCCCTCAAAAAGAGTCGTTAACTCTAAGCTCGGGATAATCTCAACGCCTTTCTCTTCACCATAATGAATCGTCTCAGGATACGCGTCCACCGTATCATGATCTGAAATCGCAATGGCCCGAAGATCGGCTTTTTTTGCCAATTCCACAATATGTTCGGGCGAACAATCGCCATCGCTGCTTCTGTCTGAATGGATATGGAGATCCACTCGATCATCCATTAGAGTTCATTTTTCCCCGTTAGGCGCTGGAAGATATCCAAATATATTTCCGCTGTACGTGTGATTATCTCGGAGGGCAGTTCCGGCGCAGGAGAATTCTTGTCCCAATCTAATCCCTCTAAGTAATTTCGAACAAATTGTTTATCAAGGCTGGGTTGAGACATCCCGGGAGAATAGCTTGCTACGGGCCAGAACCGAGAAGAGTCAGGGGTGAAAATTTCATCGATGAGCACGATCCTCCCATCTCTGATTCCGAATTCGAATTTGGTGTCAGCTATGATGATTCCTTTTGAATAAGCGTATTCGGACGCTTTCTTGTAGAGGGCAAAACTCAATTCTTTCACATTCCGTGCTAGTTCCGCACCAATCATGTCCTGCATGTCCTCAAACGAAATATTTATGTCATGTCCCTCTTCCGCTTTTGTGGCGGGAGTAAAAATGACATCATCCAACTTATCGGCCTGTTTCAATCCCACGGGGAGTTTCACTCCACTTGTCTCTCCGGTGGCAAGGTAGTCTTTCCATCCTGAACCTTCCAGGTACTCCCGCATAACGCATTCAACAGGAAGCACTTCCGTTTTCCTGACCAACAAAGAACGTTTTTCCAGCCTATCCCTGTATTTTTGAAGAATCGATGGGAATTCATCAAATTCTGCGGTCAAAACATGATTGGGACATATTTCAGAGGTGAAATCAAACCAAAATACCGAAAGTTGTGTCAGTATTTTCCCCTTATCCGGGATGAGAGAGGGAAGAACCCAATCAAAAGCAGATATGCGGTCAGAGGCGACAAAAAGAAGGCTGTTTTCCATCTCAAATACATCCCTCACCTTTCCTTTTTTGAACAGAGTAAGTTCCGGAATAGAAATTTCTGAGTATGTTGTATTCATTATCCTTTCCACCAAGTGAGAAATTGATTGTTTCCTAGAATAAAAAAAAAAAAACGAAAAAGCAAATATATCTATAAGAATTTTAAAAAAAAGAATCGAGGAGTTAAGGATTCAGGGATTCGAGTAAAAACCTCCTTAAATCAATTAAAAAAGCACTTGAACCCTGGAATCCTCGAATCCTTTGTGCAACAGGTTTAGGAGGATATCCCAATAAAATTGATCAAGCGTCCTGTCTCATTTTTATCCCGGCGGTAAGAAAAATATTTTTTATCACACACTGTACACCTATTGACAGAATAGATATTTTTGTCCTCAACTCCTATGGCCAAAAGTTGAAAACGGTTCGTTTCTTTCAAATCAAAAAAATACTTATGCTTCCGATTGGGACTAGGCTTAAAAAAACGAGACGCGGTCCCCCGGTCATGAAAACTATCCTTTACATCATTCCCAACCTCATAACATCCCTGTTCGACAGACGGTCCGAGGGCCACAACAAGAGAACTCGGCCGGATTCCGAATCTATGGCCCATGGTCTCAACAACCTTTTGCACTAGACCTTTACACGTTCCCCTCCAGCCACAGTGAACGGCCGCAATGGCTTTATGCTCTTCGGAAACAAAAAGGACGGGGAGGCAATCCGCTGTTCTGATCGAAAGCAGCACTTGGGGACGGTCGGTGATTAAAGCATCTCCACTCAACCGCTCTAATGGAAGGACTTCAAGGTGATGAATGCTATCGGAATGAACCTGTCTAAGAGAAACCAAAGTGAAATCCTTCCACTCAGGTTTTTTTTCCATAGCACTTTCAGTCAGGGCTCGTGTGCCGAATCCGTGGATAAGGAAGGGGATCTTCTGCAGCTGCGGCACGGTGCAAAACAAACTCTTTTGATTATGAGTCATATTCATCTATATATATTTAGAATAGGTTAAATGCAAGACCATATACTGCTATAATTCAAATTGTCATGTCTTTCCAAGAATTCCGGCCAGTTTATCTGAAGACTTATGAAAATGGGGAGTTTGAGAAAAAAATCAACCTGGCTTTCCAAAAACTGGAGAATTGTACCATCTGCCCAAGAAACTGTGTTGCCAATCGGCTTAAAAGTGAAAAAGGAATCTGTTCTTCAGGGTATCTTCCGAAAGTCTCTTCATTTTCCCCACACTTTGGTGAAGAGCAGCCCCTGGTCGGTCACCGTGGTTCTGGGACAATTTTTCTCACTCACTGCAATCTCGGCTGTTCCTTTTGTCAAAATTACGACATCAGCCATGAGGGGATGGGCACCGAGATCTCCTTCGAACAATTCGCTGAAATCATTCTCAAACTCCAAACGCTGGGTTGTCATAATATCAATTTTGTCAGCCCCACTCATTTTGTCCCTCAAATCCTGAAAGCCGTTTTTTTGGCGATCAAAAAAGGATTGTCTGTTCCTCTTGTCTACAACACAGGAGGATACGATTCAGTTGAAACGATCCGACTCTTGGACGGTGTATTTGATATCTACATGCCGGATTATAAATTCACAGATACAGAAACCGCCGAACGTTTCTCAAAGGCCGCCGACTATCCAAAGATCGTTAAAAAAGCTCTCAAAGAGATGTTTCGGCAAGTCGGAGACCTCCTTGTGGATTCTGAAGGCATCGCTTTCCGCGGACTGCTTGTCAGACATCTCGTTCTCCCCAATGGGCTGGCCGGCACAAAAGAAGCCATGCTTTTTTTGGCCAAAAATATCTCACCAAACACCTACGTAAATATCATGGATCAATACTATCCTTGTGGAAACATCTCCTCCAAGTCTCCGATCGGAAGACGCATCTTTTATAATGAATTCAATGCTGCTATCGCTTCAGCCAGGAAATCCGGTATCACTCGACTGGATAGGAGAGAAAAGCACCGGGTGGTAAAAAAATAAATCCAAAGACAACAAGCAGCAAATCTACTCGGCATTTACGGTAGATGTGAAAAGGAAATTTCGGTAGTGTCGAATCACCTCTAGGATAAAGTCCTCTTGAGATATATCTATTACAGAGGAAGGAGCGAGCCCATTCATAAAGGGACATTCCTGCTCCTCCATTAAACCCTTCTTGTTCTTTCTCCCCCCCACTCGAGAATTCAATTCAGGCTGGATAGAATTTTTTGGCAGATAAACGGTGTATTTAAATTGACTGATACTTGACTTTACAAAATTTGTCTGGAAAGAGATGGAAAACCCTTTGATGCTTTGTATTTTAGCTCCAACTTTGTACGAATCCAGCTCTTCTTTTAAGTTTCCTAAAGCAGGTTCAGCAATAAATTCACAAAAATTATCAAATTTTTCACGCGTTTCATAAATACTGGCCACAAGAATTTGAATGTCTTCAAAACACTTGGCAAGGGCTTCTTTCCAATTTTTCCCCATAAGATCCTCCTCTGAAAGTTTGTCAGTTATAGTATCACAATCTCCTTGTCTTGCCAAAACTCCTTTTTGTTATAAAATATGAAAAGCATCCCGTCTCCCAACAATAGAACAGGAGGACACTATGCCCGACTATTTTATCATCGGTGCAGATGCCGCAGGCCTGTCTGCAGCCGTCCAGATTAAGCGTAAACATCCAAACGCCACAATTAAAATTATCAACAAAGGAAAAATCATATCCTACGGTGCCTGTGGTATCCCCTACGTCATCTCCGGCGATATCGACTCGGAAAAAAACCTGATCCATTTCACTCCTGAAAGCTTTCAGGAACAAAGAGGTATCCCGGTCAAAATAAGAGAGGAAGCCACGAATATTCACCCTGAAGAACATGTCGTAGGTGTCACAAATCTGGACACCGGCGAGTCCTATCGAGAAAAATACGGCAAACTCCTGATTGCCACCGGAGCTCAATCCATCAAACTTCCCTTTATCGACAAGGCCGTGGAGGGCATTTTCAATGTCCATGACATTGAGGATCTTCGCCAAATCCTAGCCTATATTCAACAGCGACATCCCCGCACCGCTGCCATCATCGGGGCCGGAAACATCGGCCTGGAACTCATGGAGGCCTTGCACAAGCTTAAGATAGACATGCTCCTTTTTGATATTCGTAAAACTCCGGCCGCAGACTGGCCGGTCGCCATTCAAAATGCCGTGATCGAAAAAATGAAAGATAAAGGCATTTCGTTTATTGGCAGCACTGCCATCGAAGCCGTCTTTAAAAAAAATGGTCATTTTGTTCTCAAAACCGACCAAGCTGAATACAATGCTGATATTGTTTTTTCTGTCGTGGGAATCAAGCCTGCGACGGCTTTTTGCGGACAAAATATCGAAAAAATGGATAATGGGGCCATCCTCATAGATCGCAGCGGTTTGACTTCAGCTGAGGATGTGTATGCAGCCGGGGACTGCGCATCGGTCTTCCACAGAATCCTCAAAAAACCGGTTTATTTCCCGCTTGGATCCACGGCCAATAAAATGGGAAGGATCGCCGGTCTCAATATGGCAGGAAGCACTGTCTCTTTCCCAGGAATCGTGGGGACACAAATATTTAAATTTTTCGAGCTGTCGATGGCGAGAACCGGATTGAGCTTGGTTGATGCAGAAAATGAGGGGTGGGAAGCGGAAGCCTTCTCTGCAACAAGACCAGATAGGGTCGGATATTATCCTGGAGCCGAGAAAACATATGTGGAAATCATCAAAGACAAGGTTAAACAAAGCATCATGGGCGCCTCCACTATCTGTACTGGCAATGCCGCTCAATTTATCGATCCCGCCGCCATGGCCGTCTTTTCCAGAATGAAAATTTCCGATCTAGCCTGGTTCGATTTTGCCTATGCTCCCCCTTATGCCCCTGTCTGGAATGCCCTGATATCTGCCGCCCTCAAGGCAACATAGCCTGAATAATTCATAAAAGAGGTCACCACACTCTCTTCGATCATTCGTGATGAACTTCATACGTCGAGGTCTCGCATCTGTGGCATTCTCAACTCGTGAATAATTCAGGTTAGATATAATTAGTCTGAATAATTCATAAAAAATGTCTATATTTCACATAATACATATAATATCAAGGGTTTACATGAGTTTTTTCGGTGAGCATACAAATAACTTTGTTCTCCTATTGTTAGATTCTATCATAATCGACATTTTTTCCCTCAGGCGAGACGATTTCACCGTATCTGGGTTGTTGCGGCGGGTTCGCGGTGAAATACCACAGCTTTACCCACCGCGCCTACCATCTACGGCAAACTCGACTCGTGAATTATCCAGGTTAGACAGAATTTTTTTTTATCTGTTCCGCAAAATCTCGTCCAAATGCCTCAGCCTTTTTGATGTCGCCATCAGATGGACAGCCCACAAACTCCAAGACATCCAATAATTCCCATTTTAAAGGTTCGACAATGCTTTTTAAGCCTCGCAGAGCTCCCCCACTCCATCCATAGCTGCCAAAATAGGCTGCCTTTTTATTTTTTATATGCTTATGAGCAGCCATTTTTAATACATCGGAGACAGGAGGAAAAAGGGAGACTTCATAGGTGGGAGCGCCAATCATCACTCCTTGTTTTGTCCATAAGGACGGGAGAATATAACTGGAATGGGTACGCGCGGCGTCAAAGATCTCGAAAGGGATACCAACTTGAGAGATCCCATGGGCCACAGCATTCATCATGACTTCGGTATTTCCATACATCGATCCGTAAATGAGAGTAACGCCGGGTTCTGTTTTTCCTGACGCATACTCGGCCCATTTTTTGTAGAGGTCTATAATGAGCTCCGGTTCTTTCCTCCAGATCAATCCATGCGAAGGAGCTATAATGTCCACTGTAAAATTTTTTAATTTGTCTATCGCGGATAGAACCCTGGCGCTGAAATTGGCAATAATATTGACATAATACCGTAAAGCCTCTTTCTTATAGAACTCAAAATCCCGGCATTCGTCATCAAAAATGCCCCCTCTTAAAGCTCCATAACCTCCAAAGGCATCACAGGAAAACAAAATGTTTTGGTCCATATCGTATGTCATGATGGTCTCTGGCCAATGAACAAATGGCGTCGATATGAATTTCAGAGTCTTGCGGCCAAGAGAAAGAGTGTCTCCATCTTTGACAACTTTGACATTGTCCGTAATAGAATAAAACGTTTCCAGCATTTCCCTGGTTTTCTCAGAACCGATGATTTTCACATCCGGAGCGATGCGCAGCAGCGTCCTCAGCAATCCGGAATGGTCGGGCTCCATATGATTGACGATGATATAATCTATCTTTGTAATATCGGTTAGCTCATCGACTTGAGCGATATACTCATCCCCTTTAAAAGCTTTGGTCAAATCGATAACCGCCTTTTTCTCATCGTCGATAAAATAAGAATTATAAGAAACTCCGGCCTGGGCAATAGGCCACAAGCCTTCAAATAGGTCTGTGATCCTGTCATTGATACCGATCCAGTAGACATCCGGTTTTATCTCGATGGCTGGCATGTTGGGTCTCCCTAGGTTATTTAAACTATGATTTTAATATCACGACTCCAAATATGCAACCTTACGAAAACCCTAAGGAAGCATCCCCATTTCCGTGATTTCATGAACGAGTTCTCCGTGAAGTGATTAGAAATCACGCTTCATTTTCCCCAGCGAGGAAAACTCGCTCGGTTTCCGTCCTCGCTCTCCTCCAGGGGAGGAACCATGCCCACTCGTCCTCCAAACGGATTTCTCCATCATCTTCCCAGAACTCTAAAAAAAAATCACGGAAATGAGGATGCTTACAAAGTCCTAAGAACTCTTTTACAATTATTATGGTTTATGGTAATAAATACTGAACAAGATCCGAGTATAGGATTTGGACTCGATTAAGGAGAAGAATATGGAGGGCCAGAGTTTGAGTCAAAGAGGCAACTGGGGCTCCAAAGCCGCATTTATTTTCGCAGCGACCGGATCCGCTATTGGGTTGGGCAATATCTGGCGTTTTCCAATGGTGGTCGGCGAAAACGGTGGGGCTGTTTTTGTTTTTGTCTATATTCTGGCTGTGGCACTCATTGGCTTTTCAGTCATGCTGGCCGAGCTAGTTATCGGACGCCATACTCAAAAAAATCCCGTCGGAGCCATTGATTCTATTAAACCTCGATCTCCATGGAAAGGTATAGGCTATTTAGGGATGATCACCGGGATCGCTATCCTATCCTATTACGCCGTTCTGGCAGGCATGCTCGCCGGATATTTCGTCAAAATGATTTCCGGGGCGTTTCGCGGAACAGTGACCAGCCAGATGACCGAAAAAACATTTACGGATTTTTCTTCCAATCCCTTTTTGGTTCTCTTCTTTTTTGCAGTTGTTCTTTTCATCACAACATATATTATTTCCAAAGGAGTCAAAGGGGGAATCGAGAGATACACAAAAGTCTTGATGCCTATCCTGTTCGTTTTGATTGTGTTTCTTGCTATAAGAGCCTTAACTCTACCCGGATCTGGAGAGGGATTAAAATTCTATCTCAGTCCGGATTTTTCCAAGCTGAACTTCAAGATCGTCTTTTTCGCCCTCGGACAGGCATTTTTTTCACTCAGTCTCGGGATGGGGACCATGATCACCTACGGCAGTTACATCAACAAAAAAGACAATCTGGTCTCCTCCGCAGGATGGGTCTCTTTCGCGGATACATTCATCGCCCTTTTGGCAGGTCTAATCATATTTCCTACGATCTTTGCTATTCCTGGTATTTCTCCGGATTCGGGACCCAGCCTGGTCTTCAAAGTATTTCCTCTCATCTTTTCAAAGATCCCCGGTGGACAGATATTTGGCATGCTTTTCTTCCTGTTGCTTTTGGTGGCTGCCATAACTTCAACCATATCTCTCCTCGAAGTGCCTGTTGCCTATTTTGTCGATGAACGAAATTGGGCACGTGGCAAAGCCGCTGTTTTGATGGGATTATGCGCCGCCGTTTTAGGAATCCCTTCCGCTCTTTCCTGGGGGGGAGTAAAATTTCTCACAAAGTGGGCCTTCTGGGCCAAAGTCGATCTTATCTTTGGAAATATCGCTCTCGCTTTTGGCGCACTGCTGATATGTCTTTTTGTGGGCTGGGTATGGGGTGTGAAAAAGGCCGTCGAAGAAATAAAATCCGGCAGCGCAAAATTCACAATCCGCCGTATCTGGATATTTTCTATAAAATTTGTCTCCCCCATCGCCATCCTCTACGTTCTTATAAAAATCATTATAGGATAACGAACACATGAAGAAAAAAATATTCGTTTTTATTTTTGTTTCTATCCTTCTGATTGGTTTCCAATCACTCGAAGCCGCTGACATCAAAGGGAAGATCACTCTTCTTCCCAAAGGAGATCCCTATTCCCAGGGATTTATTCTTTTAAAATCCGCTGGGGAAGAAAACTATGTTAAGGCTGAGATCGATCCCGAAGGATATTATTCCTACACAGATCTCAGGCCAGGGAAATACGAAATCAAGATGGACCTTTTAAATTTGACTCCTTTTCAAGACAACATCGAGATTTTTACGGATGGGCAAATCATTGTACGTGATTTTTCCATATCTCTTTCCCTCTTGGATAAAATCCATGTTTTTATAAAAAAATCGAGTGACTTTGTTTGGTTCCCGGTGATGGTCCTCCTTCTTCTAGGGACGGGAATCCTTCTGACCTTTTTCTGCCAATGGATTCAAGTCCGGAGGCTTATCCTCTCTTTAAAGATGGTTCTTGAAGGCGCTCTGCATAAGGATAAATCTGAAAAAGAGGAGGGGGATATCTCTCCCTACGCCGCCTTGATGACGGCTTTGGCCGCCACGGTAGGGAACGGCAACCTCGCAGGTGTGGCCACGGCCATAGCGGTTGGCGGACCTGGAGCTCCTGTCTGGATGTGGATTGCCGGTTTTTTTGGAATGGCAACCAAGTACGCTGAAGGATTTCTTGGAGTCAAATTCCGGATTAAAAACAAGATTGGCGAGATGTCCGGAGGCCCCATGTACTATGCCCGCCACGGAATTAAAAACGAAAAAATCGGCAAATTCTTAGCCATGTTTTTTGCCGTCTGCGGCGCTTTTGCCTGTCTCTTCGGCACAGGAAACATGGCCCAATCCAACTCTATGGCCCTGGCATTCAACGATCAATTCAGCGTACCTTTCTGGATAACAGGGCTAGTTATTAGCGCTATGGTCGGTGCCGTCATCCTCGGAGGCATCAAACGCATCGGAGCCGTTTCTGAGCGACTGGTCCCAGCAATGATCATCTTTTACTTCGTGGGAGCCCTCATCATAATCATCGCCAATATCACCAATCTTCCTCATGCATTAGGCGTTATTTTCAAATCCGCCTTTTCCGTCAAAGCCCTCGGTGGAGCTATGGTGGGGACCTCGATCAGACAGACTATGGTTTTAGGAGTGCGACGGGGGATGCTCTCAAACGAATCAGGGCTGGGTTCGGCTGCAATTGCCCAGTCTGCATCCAAGTCGGCTGATCCTTCCAAGAACGGCCTCATCGCCATGACAGGAACGTTTATCGATACCATCCTCGTCAATACATTGACGACACTGACAATTGTGATCACCGGCATGTATCTCAAAACCGCGGCATTCGGCGCATCCAACGCGCTCACCTCCACAGCCCTCACTGCAGCCGCCTTTGATTCCGTGATCCCGTTTGGAGGTTATATCATCGCCATCAGCTCATTTCTGTTTGGCTACTCCACACTTCTCGGATGGTGTTATTACGGCGAAAAATGTTTGGAATATATCTTTGGCGTTAAAGTCATCCATCCCTATCGCGTTGCATTTATAGCGCTTCTTTTTGTTGGGGCCAACATCCAAGGTGTGCATCTCAATATCATCTGGAATATCGGTGACATGGCCAACGCATTTATGGCCTTCCCCAATCTTATATCCCTGCTCATTTTAAGTGGTATGCTGGGAAGAATTACGAAAGAATATTTTTTCAAGAAGAAGAAAAAAGAATAGATCCGTGAGCCTGGCGCATGCAAAAACGAAAAAACTTTTTTATTTTCGTTCTCAAATTCATCTTCAGTTTATCCATTTTAGCTTTTATTCTGATAAAAAAGACTCCCATAAACGATATTGGAGCGTCCATAAAGGGAGCCAGTCTTTTTTGGATCGGGCTCTCTTTCTCTCTTCATTCATTAGGACTTTTGATCAGCTCCTACAGATGGCAAATTCTCATCCATGCTCAGGGTGATCACGTCCCTCTCGGTTTTTTGGCCAAATCTTATCTCGTCGGCAACTTTTTTAACCTTTTCCTGCCCTCAAGATTCGGTGGAGATGTTGTCCGGATTTTGGATGGATCCCGGTATTCCAAATCTCTTCTCAAATCATCGGCGATTGTTTTTGTTGAAAGGTTATCGGGAATCATTGTTCTCCTAATTTTTGCCTTCGGTGTTTCCCTTTTCCGATTGGACATAACTCAGCGGCTTCCGGTCATTTGGATATCCCTAGGCGTCGGTTTCATGGGACTCGCAGCCATCCTGTGTTTTTTCCTGCCCATTTCTAAAACCGTTATAGATAAAATTCCTCAGAAAGGAGTCCTTGGAAAAATAAAACGAAAAATTTTTGAATTCAGAGAAATCATTTTCGTTTACAAGGAAAAAAAGGAGGCCCTTTTGAAAGCCCTTTTTTGGGCGCTTCTTCTCCAGATTAACGTGATCCTTCATTACTATTTTGTAGGCAAAGCTCTTCATCTCGATATTCCCCTCATTGACTATTTCATCTTCATCCCCATCGTCCTCATCATATTGACAATCCCCATCACCATCAATGGATTGGGATTACGAGAAGCTTTGTACATGACAATTTTTGTTTCCTATGGCATCATCAATTCTTCTGCGGTTTCTTTTTCTCTCATCGCTGACATTGCTTTTGCCTTTCTCATAGGAATCATCGGAGGAATCATATACGCATTTCGCAAGCAAAAATAATGAGGCCTCTTATTTCTTGGTTGAATGCCCATTCACGGCTGCTCTTTTTTGTATTTAGCCTTTCAGTTTTTTTATCTGTCTCTGCGAATGTTTCAAGCCAGGAGGAGATCTCTGTTTATAAAGAACAGCTGGAAAAACTCCAGAAAGAGAGGGTACGACTCCAGAAAAACATCAAAGATTTGGATTCAAAAAAGACATCCATCCTTTCACAGCTAGACCAGATTGGCTTTGAAAAGAAACTGATTCAAAATGATATTGCGGGATATACTCTGCAGATGGAAAGGGCCAACCGAGAACTCGCTGCTGTCCAGAATAAAATACTTCCATTAAAAGCGAAACTGGAAAAAGAAAAAGAATCTGTTTCTCAGATCTTGGTGACTCTCTACAAATTTGGAGATATGAGCTACCTTGATTTTCTGTTCAGGGCGACCGATGTGGCCGATCTGATGTCAGAAAGTAAACACCTTTCTCTCTTGGCCCAATATCAAGAGAGAATTATCCTATCATTTATGCAGACATTGAACGAACTCAAAGAAGTGGAAGAACGAACAGAAGCTAAAAAACAGGAGGTGTCCGATCTTCTCTCCCAATCCAGAAACAAAAAGCAAGATTTAGACAATCAGGAAAGAAAAAGCAGGGCGTTCATCCAAAAAATCAATCAAGACAAGAAGACACACCTTAAAACCCTGGATGAACTCAAAGTTAGAGCCGAACAGCTCCAAAAGCTCATCGATCGTTTGATCAAAGCAAAAAGTTCTCTTCCTTTCACCGTTTTTCCTCTCTATGAAAAAAAGGGATCGCTCCCATGGCCCGTCCAGGGAAAAATCATTACGACCTTTGGGATTGAACGACACCCGACATTTAAAACCGTCACCCAAAATAACGGCATCGAAATATCCACACAAAAAAATTCTGAAATTTTGGCTATCCATCCCGGGATGGTTGTGTATGCAGACTATTTTCAGGGTTTTTATGGAAACTTGATTATTATAGATCATGGTTTAGCCTACTATTCCATGTACGGACACTGCTCAAATTTTAAGGTCCAGAAAGGAGATATCGTCAGTGCCAACCAGCCAATTGCTGTCGTTGGAGACACGGGATCTCTAAAGGGAACGGCTTTGTATTTCCAGATCAACTTTAAGACCGATTCTTTGAATCCCTTGCAATGGCTGAAAGGAAGATGATACAATTTAATTTCTATTTTTAATAAAATGAGTAGAAAAACTGTAAGAATCACGCTCCTTTTCCTGCTGGTCGCGGCTTCACTTTTTTTCCTTTTTGAAAGTGATATCCTTCCAGGGCTGTCGACTCAGAGACCCTCAAAAGGAATCCTCTGGATCGTCCGGGAAGTTGTCAATCATATTAAAGGAGATTATGTGGATGAACCTGATCCTTCCAGGACAATGGAAGGAGCCTTCAAAGGATTGGTCAATTCTCTCGATGAATCCTCAAG
>CAZEWV010000024.1:0-15731 GCA_964516025.1 uncultured Eubacteriales bacterium | reverse complement strand
TAAACATTGTCTCCTCCTTCCTTATTTCCATCGGTATCCGAAGGATAATTCAAAGATATTGGCTTTGTAGCTTTCTGCGCCAGAATTACCTTCGTAATCAACAGATCTGTATCCAACCGAAGCGATGAGTCCGTTATTGAAAGAATACTCGACATATCCTTTGAGCATGCTTCTCTGGATTTCCCAGAAACCCTCGTTCTTGTAGTTGTTGTAGTAGAATCCAACATCAAAGTCTTCGCTTATGGCTATAGACAGCGAACCATCTACCAGATTGGACTTCCCGTCATAGTCGATGGTCCATGCGAATGTTCCCGGACCTCCGCTCCATGCCGGTGGATACCAGATGGACCGAGTGGCATCGTGTTGAACATCGATGAGACTGTAACCCAAAGAAACAGCAAAACCTTCTCTGCGGTAACCTATGCGGAAATTAAACTGATTTCTATCGGATGCCCAGGCGCTCTGGCCGAAAACATCACTCTCGGATTTTTTCGTGAGAATAGAGGTCGATAATGTGAGCCCTTTGCTTCTGTATTTGGCGGAGGCTTTGAACCGGGAATAGGCCGTGGGGCCGATGAGTGTGTACGGGTTTTCAACGTTTCCGTCCTGATAGTCGAGAGTTAGATTAAAACCCTTAAAAAGAGCTGCTTTTATGTTGCCGAAAAAACCGTTCCTGGACGTTTCGTCCTTATATTCAACGGTTTCCAAACCGGCCAGCTCTCTTTCCTCCCATCTGTAACCGCCAGTGATGGCAAATTTAGATGAAAGCACATACTGGAGTCCTCCTTCGATGGCGATAGTGTCGTAGCCGATATCTTGACTTTCCGTTGCGCTTCCAATGGTCATGCTGCCGCTCTGTTCGAAGTCGTTGTAGCGGACAGCACCCACGATGGCAAATTTGTTGAAGAGCAGGTAGGTGAGATCGGCTTCCAAGAGGCTGAACTTGCGTTCGAAGTTTCCCGTACCCGAGTATGTGTCGTCGAAATTGTATCCCAGATAATCGGTGCCGCGGGCTCCTTCTGAAAAGCTGAGAATCATACTCTGGGTGTTCCACTGACCGGACCCGGCAATGAGCAGGTTGTTGATGGGATTGGCACTGAGCTTGACAGTGAAGGTGTCTGTCTCGAGATTATACGGCTGGTTGATGACAAAGTAGTCCAGCGAAGACGGATAGCGGGCTCCTGCCTCACCACCTGCGACTCCGGGGAGGAACAGGCTGTTCTCATTGGAGTATCTGTCTTTCTTGCCTTCTAACAACAGGGAATAGCGTTTGATATGGAAGTCCAAACCGATGGCCGTAGTCTTGGATTTCTCTTTGACAGGTTTGTCGAATTCGAATTCGATCCTGTTGATGTCGAATGTCGTGACACTTTTACCTTCTTTGGTGTATCGGTCATAGTTCAAGTAAACATTGAAATATTTGTTGACTGTGACTGTGAGGGAACCGGAGTCGATATATCTTACGAAGTCGAATGTGTGGCGGTCATAAAGGGCACCATCGGCTGTGGTCTGGTCATCATAGAAATATGTGGATTTTTTCCGGCCATACTGGAATTTATACAGCCCTGCTTTTTGAACTTCTAGGCCAAACGATTCAAAGGGATCTCCTCCAAAGTTGTACAAGGTCAGGTCGAGCCCATCAAACAGCTTTTGCAGCTTTTCTGTTGGAGTATAGTGCAGATTGAGGTTAAAGAGCCGGATTCCTCTTTCCAGGTTGAAGTCCTCTTTGTATTTGGTCAGAGCTCCGTCATGGTCTACATATCGATAGCCAAACAAGAAGTTTCCGGTGAGGCCATTGTTTTCGTCTTGAGCTTGGAGAGAGAACGCCAAGGTAAAGACAAAAGCTGCAAGTAAAACTGGTAATATTATTTTTTTACTTCGCATTCATTCCCTCCTATTTGAGAAAGATTCTACTCAGGTTTGAGCCGTGGATTGTAGAGTGGCAGACCGCGCAGTTGGTGGAAGTGGAGCTGAAACGGCTGTGCCAGGAAACGGCACTTGTGTGGCAGCTGAAGCACAGGTCAGATGTGCTCTGGTGAGTCAGCATGTGGCGGTTGGGCGTACCGTGCACTTCATGACAGGCTGTGCATCCTTCCACTAAAGAAGCTTCGTGTTCGAAGAGGAAGGGGCCTCCTTTGTCGGTGTGGCACTGCAGGCAGGCTTGATGTTTAAAGCCTCCCAGCCTTGACCTTGCTGCCGGCTCATGGGGATTGTGACAAGATGTGCACTCCATTATGCCCTCTTGAAGCCTGTGTCGCTCGTTCAATTGAAACAGGGCGTTAATTTCATCATGACAGGAAAGACAAACTTTGGTGGGATTTTTTGTGGCTTCGGAACCCTTCATAAGGTCGCTGTGGCATGATATGCAATCCATGGCAGACTTCCCATGCGGGCTCATAAAAAATCTTGCTCGTGTTCCACTGTGACAGTTTAGACATTTTTGTGTTGTGGCTCGGACATCTTCCGTCTTTAGAAACGAAAATATTGTCTCTGAACCACCTTCTGCTTCAAGATGCTCAGTAGGGTCTCCATGACAATTGGCACAAATTAACTCAGTTTCATGAGCAACATTTGTCCATTTGTTTTCTTCAATGGCTGCATGTTGAGCGACTCTGAAATCCGCACAGGTGTCTTGATGGCATTCAGCGCAGACTCCTATATTTGCTATCTGTTTGGCGTTTTTAGCTGTGGAAAGCATCGCAATCCCAAGAATAGCAAAACAAAGGACTCCAATCGTTTTCAAACGTCGAAATTCAGTTTTCCTTTGCAACGTTACCTCCTAAAAAAAAATTGTTTTGATGTTTATATGAAATGACAGCTGCGGTGACAGATAAGTTTTGTGTCCTTTGATCTGTACCGTTTGCTCGGTAAGCGCGGATTTCCAATTCGCTGAATTGTCTATTCTTTTTCATCCAATGGCCTCTTCAGTGATCGAAAGAATCTGGTCTGATTGAAATGGCTTTTCGATTATAGCAAAAATATCCATTCCCTCCAGCTGGGATTCGATCTTTTGCCGGGAAAGAGCGGAGATAATGATGACTTTGGCATCGGGCTGACAAGTTTTTAGCCTTTTGATCATTTGAAGGCCGTCTTCCTTATCGATCTCAAAATCAGTAAAAATAAGGCTGTATTGTGAATTTTCGGCTTGCTGAATGGCTTCAAGGCTTGATGCAGCGGTATCCACTTCGTATCCCTCCTGGGAAAAAATTTCTTTAAGAGACCAGCGGATCAGCTTGTCATCGTCTGCTAATAAAATTTTGTTCATATTTATATAGGAAATCTCTTGTTTACCTTAATTTATAGCAATATTTATGCCAATCTTTTTTTTAATTGAGAATTCTGTTAACTAAAAGAAATAAAATGAATTATATGAATATTCTTCAGCAAAACGAGAGATCTGAACAGAATAAATGGGGTATTTAACTCAATAATGGGTGATATGCCCCATTTTATTAGGGGCAAGTTGGATTAATAATCTTCCGGCTGGATGGAAAATTTTTTGATTTTATACCTCATTGTGTCGCGCGTGATATCCAGGAACTTGGCTGCTTGGGATTTATTTCCCTTGGCTTTTTTGAGCGCGTTCAATATGAAATTTTTTTCCATATCCAACAGTCGCATATTTTCGTTTCGTGATAAATTCGTTTGAGACACCTTGACTCGTGACATGACGCCGGGTTGGATGGGCAGGTGTTTTGTTGTAATGAATTCGGCCTCTTCAAAAATCATAGCGCGTTCTATGGCATTTTTCAGCTCTCTGACGTTTCCGGGCCAGTCGTATTGGAAGAACGTTTTCTGAGCCAGTTTGTCCAGTCCTTTTATATTTTTCCTGAATTTGATGTTCTGGTCTCTGATGAAATTTTCTGCCAACGGTATGATGTCATCCCGTCTTTCTCTAAGGGGAGGGATGTAAATGGGGCAGACATTGAGGCGGTAGAGCAGATCCTGTCTGAAATGTCCCTCATTGACTGCCGTTTCCAGATCCTGATTTGAGGCCGTGATGACACGGATATCAACCTCGATATCTTTCAGTCCCCCAATCCTTTTAAATATTCGGGTTTCAAGAAAACGCAGGATTTTTGCCTGAAGATGGATGCTGAGTGTTGAAATTTCGTCAAGGAACAACGTGCCCTCATCTGCTAGTTCAGCGAGTCCTTTCTTCTGCTGTTTGGCGTCAGTGAAGGCCCCCTTTTCATAGCCGAACAATTCACTTTCAAGAAGGTTCTCCGGGATGGCCGAGCAGTTAATGACCAGAAAGGACGCGTCCTTCCTGCGGCTGAGGGTGTGAATAGCCTGGGCGAGTAGATCTTTCCCTGTCCCACTTTCCCCTTGAAGAAGGACAATTGATGCTTCACTCTGTGCGATTTTTTTTGACATGTCCAGGATCTGTTTCATTGTTTGTGAAACGGCGATAATTTGTGAAAGATCGAATTGATTCTTTTCCTTTTTTTTATAATAGGCGATCTCTTTTTTAAGGGATGCCGTTTCGAGCGCGTTTTTTATAGTGCTTTGGAGTTTCGTGTTGTCGATGGGTTTGGTGATAAAATCATAGGCTCCCCGCCTCATAGCCGTCACTACGTCGTCAACGACTCCGTAGGCTGTGATCATGACAACGGGGAGTTCCGGCCATTTTGACTTAATCTCTTTGAGTAGATCTATGCCCTTTTTATCGGGAAGTCTGTTGTCCAGCATGATGAGGTCGGGCATCTCTTGGGAGATAAGATGAAGTGCTGTTTTTCCGTTCTCAGCTGTGACGGTATCTAGATTCCATTCAGAGAGCTTCTGACTTAGACTCCAACGCATAAGTTTTTCGTCATCAACGACGAGTATTTTTTTTCTCTTCATGAATTCTCTTTCGATTCTACTACAGGAAGGAGAATTGTAAAAGTTGTTCCTTTCCCTTCTTCACTCTCTACTTCCAGAGTCCCTGAATGGGCAGCGATTGTTTTTTTACAGATCGAAAGGCCAAGGCCTGTCCCTTTGGATTTTGTTGTAAAGAACGGTTGGAAAATTTGAGACAATTGGTCCTTATTTATGCCTTTTCCATCATCTGTTACAGTGATTTTTAGATTCTTCTCGTTTTCAGAGTCGAATACGATCGTTATATTGCCCTTTTTATCGATGGCGCTTATGCTGTTCAGCATAAGGTTCAGCAGCACTTCCTGGATTTTATCGGCGTCCAGGCGAGCATGAATGCTTTTTTCATTGCTGCTGAAATGGAACTGAATGTCTTTGTTCTTGACCTGCATCTTGGCTAGCTTTATGGCACTCTCTACACAATCCTCAAAAGAGATAAGCCTAATGTTTATATCTTTAGGCCTGGCATAACGCAGTAGATCCTGGATGATCTGGTCAATCTTGTCTAACTGAATAAGGACTTCTTTGAAAATGTCTTTATTTGAATCTGAATCGTCAGTTTTATTATGGATAATTTCAATGGCCCCTTTCATTCCGGCAACAGGATTTTTTACGTCATGGGCCAGCCCGGCGGCTATCTCACCTAGGGAAGCCAGATGTTCTGCTTTTTCCATTTGTTTCTCGTGCAGTTCTGCGATTCTTTTGTTGGCTTCTTCTAGTTTTGTGATCATGATATTGAAACTTTTTGCGAGGTCTCCGATTTCATCATCCTTCGTGATCGGGACTTTAGATGTAAAATCACCCTCGTGGATTTTTTCCATTCTGTTTTTTAGGTTAAAGATTGGCCGATTGATAATTTTTTCAAAAAGCCGCAGGATGATAAGGGTCAGAATTGTGAGGGCAGCGAGAGACACGATGATTCCTAGCATACGGTTTGCTTTCCAAAAGGAATAGTCGAGGGTCATTTCTAGGACACCTAAAATATCTTTGTCAGGATCGTGGCATGTGTAGCACTCTTTACTGTTGTTTATCAATCGGTAATCTCGGATTAATCCTTGAAACATGAAAGGGGATTGTCTGTGCTTGACTTTATCCGATAAAAAGGAATTCAATTTTTCTTGCTCACTCTCTGTGATTTGTGTTCCTTTCTCAATGGCCAGCGATGAAGTGAGAATGACTCCATCCGTGCTCAGAATTCTCAAGTTTTTTGTGATCTGAGATGCACTGATGTTTTCCAAGATTGTTTGAACTTTATCCGATCGGCCCTCCTTCATGGCATCAAGAACGCTGTTTTCTATGACTTCACCAATGAGGATGACCGTTTGCTGGCTTGAGGTTTTGATGATATCTTTCTGAGATTTTGTATAGAAGTAAGAAATAAAGGAGGCCGTAATGGCTCCGATAACAAGAATATGAAGGATTATTTTGCTCCGCAGTTTCCAGTTTAAAAGCGATTTCATTAATTTACTCAAATAGCGCTCTATGCATTGTACGAAATACTCGAGTTAGAGACAAGCCTGGGTTTGGAAAGACAAGAAAAAAAATCGTGAAATGAACTGCAAAAAGAAAGAGTTATTTTTTAGACATCTTTTTTTTTGACATTTCAAGGAGTTTTTGAAGCGTTATACTTCCGAAATATGTCTTAAGCAATTTGGAGGCTTCTTTCCACAATGGGTATGTTGGACAATCTTTACGGCGTTCGCAGCAGTCTTCATCATCAACACAGTCGACGAGGCTGATGTCGCCCTCAAGGATTTCAATGATATCGAGCAGTTTGATTTTCGAGGGATGAAGGGCCAGAGCATAACCACCCCCCGCGCCACGGGTGCTGGTGACAAGTTTTTTGATTTTAAGGGGGATGATAATCTGTTCGAGGTATCGAATGGAAATGTCTTCTTCTTTGGAGATATTTCTTAGGATTACCGTTTTTTCTCCTTCAACATGGTGGCGTGCCAGGTTCAGCATCAGCCGTGATCCGTACCGCCCCTTTGTGGAAAGTTTAAGCATCTGGTACTCCTATATCATATTATACATGGGATTTATAGGAATTATAATTCTATAGTTGATAGAGAGGGTTTGTCAAGTCCTCAACTCATTGAAAGCAAGGAAATTTCAGACGCTCGATAAGATTAAGTTTTTGCTTTTTTCCTTTTCTCCTGGGCCATTAGGTCTTTGAGTGTGGTTTTGTAAAAATAATCATGGAGAAGGGAACTGGCCTTTGACCAGATTTCATGAGTGGCACAGGTGTTTACACGGTCGCAGTAGTCCTCATCCTCCACACAGTCGACGAGGCAGCATGTGCCTTCCAGAGCATGAAGAATTTCACTGACTCTGATTTCAGAGGGTTTGCGGGCCAGAATGTATCCACCTCCGGCACCTCGAATGCTCTTTACCAGCTTGCTGATTTTGAGGGGAATGATGATTTGTTCAAGGTAGCGAATGGAGATTTCCTCATCATCGGAAACACTTTTGAGTATGATGGCTTCCTTTCTGTCACTGTAACGTCTGGCAAGGTTGAGCATGAGGCGAGTCCCATACCTCCCTTTGGTTGAAAGTTTGATCATTGCGGCACCTTTTTAAAATATAAAAGTTGATGTATTTATATAACTTCAATGATAATCTAATGAAATATATTCTATTAATCAACTCTAAATTTATATGAATGATATATTTTATGGGAGTTTTCCCTAAACTCTCTCTCCAAATATTTTTGTTCCAATTCTGACGATGTTTGCCCCTTCCTCAACAGCAATTTTATAAGAATTTGTCATGCCCATAGATAGAAAAATCATGTCCACTCCAGGAAGGTGAAGATCCCTCATTTTTTCGAACAATCGCCGTGTGACCACAAAATATGGGCGGGCGTCCTCCGGATCTCCCGAAAAGGGTCCCATAGTCATCAGCCCCTTAACGCAGACGTTTTTAAGAAATGACATCTCCTGGACTAATTTCAATGCGTCCTCCGGGAATACACCGCTTTTCTGCGGCTCTTTTCCTGAATTTATCTCGACCAGCACGGACATTGTTTTCCTAATCTGTCCGCACCGCTTGTCGATCTCTCCGGCCAGTTTGAGGGAGTCAACGGTCTCGATCATATCGAATATCTCGACAGCTTTTTTTACTTTATTCGTTTGAAGGTGACCGATAAAATGCCATCGGACTCCGTGTCCCACGACTTGAAAAACGTCCAGCGCTTCTTGGACATAATTTTCTCCGACGATCTGAACTCCTGCATTCAACGCCTCTAAAATTTCTTCAGCTGTCCGTGTCTTTGCCGCTGCCACTAGCTGAACACCCTCAGGCAGCTCCTCCAAAATTTTTTTGACATTGCCTCTGATCATTCTTATTCTCTTCTTCCAAACTCTATGCTAACCCTCAAAAAAATTCAACCTGGTAAGCTAGAATATGCCTGTTAAAAAAAGTTCTGTGAAGATGATGGAGAAATCCGTTCACGGGGACGAGCGGGCATGGTTCCTCCCCTGGAGGAGAGTGAGGACGGAGGTGCACCGCGGAGGGGTACCGCCTTCATCTTAAGCAGAAGAAAACGAAGCGTGATTTCTGATCACTTCACGGAGAACTCTTTTTAACGGGCTTATTTGCAAGAAGCTTCAAATTGGAGTTGTGGTATAATGTGTGAACTTAAAAAAAGAAGGAGCCCATGAACACACGAGAACAAATCGAAGAGCTTGTAAGAAAACACCAAGTGAATGATTTCAAGTGGATAGATCCCAATAAGTTTGTTGTGGGGCAGTGGGTCCGCATGAAGTGTATGTATGGATGTGATGAGTACGGGCGTACGGCGACCTGTCCACCCAACGTTCCCTCCATTGCCGAGTGTGAAAAATTCTTCAAGGAATACACTTCTTCCCTGGTGATTCATTTTGAAAAATCTGTCGAGAAACCGGAAGAAAGGCATGACTGGACCAAAAATATCAATTCTCAGCTGTTGGAGTTGGAGAGAGAGATTTTTATTTCCGGCAACAGAAAAGCTTTTCTTTTATTTTTAGACTCTTGTACCTTCTGTGATGGTTGCCCGGGGAAACTTGAAAAGTGCAAGGAGCCCAAGAAAGCACGCCCCACTCCCGAAGCTTTAGGAATGGATGTTTATGCCACCGTTCGGCAAATTGGCTACCCGATTGAAGTGCTGTCTGATTATTCACAGACCATGAACCGTTATGCATTTCTCCTGATTGAATAAAGAACAATGAGTATTCTGGAATCGCTGGAAAAGCTGGAAAAAGAGACCCTTTCCGAGAAAGCCTTTCTCAGTGCCCAATCGAAGGGCCGAGAACGTCCGGAAAGATCCCATCCTCTAAGAACGGCGTTTCAGCGCGATCGGGACCGGATCATTCACTCCAAATCATTCCGCCGTCTTAAACACAAAACACAGGTTTTTTTGGCTCCCTACGGGGACCATTACCGCACTCGTCTGACACACACTCTGGAAGTTTCGCAGATTGCACGCACTATCGCCAAAGCGGTCCGCTTGAATGAAGATCTGACTGAGGCCATTGCCTTGGGACATGATTTGGGCCATACACCTTTTGGTCACGCCGGCGAGGAGACTTTGGCCAAACTATTGCCGCATGGATTTAATCATTCTGCCCAGAGTTTGCGTGTCGTGGAAAAACTCGAGTACGAAGGCAAGGGTTTGAACCTCACTTTTGAAGTTAGAGACGGTATTTCTAAACATTCGAAAGGGCGGGGTGATATCCTGAGCAAAGAGAAACAGCGTATGCCCATGACTCTGGAAGGACAGATTGTGCGTGTATCCGATGTCATCGCCTATGTCAATCATGATATCGATGATGCCATACGGGCCGGAGTGATCCAAGGGAAGGATATTCCACAGAATTTGACGGAAGTGCTTGGCCGCTGGCATGCCAGCCGGATCGACCGCATGGTGGCTTCTGTTGTTAAAACAAGCCTTAAGTCAGGACTGGAACGGATTTCTCTCGGTGAAGAGATAGAGGCAGCCGTAAACGCTCTGCGGGAATTTCTTTTTGAAAGAGTCTACTTTAATCCCAAGGCCAAGAGGGAACTGGAAAAAACGGAAAAAATTCTTACGGATATCTACCAATATGTCCGGAAAAAGCCGGATGAATATGTCAAATCCTACCCCATTGGGGATTCCTTTGACAAAAGATGCGGGGATTTTATGGCAGGCATGTCCGACCTTTTTGCTCTCCGTCTTTACAAAAGACTTTTTTTCCCAATGACGTGGCCTGTCCTTTAATTCAACTGAGTATAATCCAGGTTAAGAAGAAATTTGATGAAGATGGAAAAAGCGACATCCGAGGATTTAGCCTTACCGAGTTTTGTTCATCGAGGGGAGCCGACGGAGTCGGCCGCTGAGTATGTTTGAGCACGTGAAATATTAACAAAAATGGAACGCGTCTTCTTGAAGTTCTCTCTGTAATGAGCGGAGTATACGCGCGGAGTTACGGAGGCGCCGAGAAGAACCACGAGGGAATGGCGTTAAAAATCCGAGTGGAGCGTTTCCACTTCATCAGATTTCTTCTTGCCTTAATTTTTCATATAAATCTGCCGACATTTGCTAGATCATTTTTTCTTAAGAAGGATCTCCTCAAAGAACGCTAGGGCCGCTTTATCGTCCTTCTGTCCAAGCCAGAAAATAGCCTGTTTTCGGGTTTTTGAAGGATACATTCCCAGCGCCACATTACGAAGAAATTCAACGGCCTCAGAATGTACATGGGAACTGATCAGGAAAACATATTCACGCTGGATGGAATCTTCGGATTTTTTGAATTCCTCTGTAAGAAAGTTGAAGCTCTCTTTATTGTCGGCCTCTCCAAACCAGTAGAGGGGATAATCTTCAACTGTAAAAGTTTCTTCCAGATCGATTTGGCTCGAATCGATAATCTCTCCATTGGCCGCATTCAGACTGTGTCGCATTCCTATCTAAGCTTCTGTTTTAGGCTTTCGTAAATGATTTCTGCAACCGGATCATAGGCTTTAAGCAATCTATTAGGTTTCTCCTTCTTTTATAACTCCAAAATCACTATTGCCGGGGAAAATGACATCTTTCCCTGTCTAAATCACCAATTTTTTAACCAATCCCTCAACTCCGAGTATAGTAATCATCCTTGAGATGTTAAAACAGCTTGCTAATAATGACATTTCTGCTTTTACTCCATCGATTCCACAATCGAATCATAGGCACGTACGGGATCGTCCGGCTTCATATAATCTTCGATGCATTGTGGAAACAGACCATTTTGCTCTCTATCTCCGAATCGATATGACATGTTGATATTCCTTTTGTTGAATACCCCATATTTTACCATATCACCAGGGGAAAAACAGTGAAATCCGGCCCTTTGTTTGATTTATTCCATCCTTTTAAATAAAATAATTGCGACACAGTCTGAATGACATGTTCTTTTCTTGTAAATCCTATCACTTGAGGATCTCAAAAAGGTACTTGATGGCCGCTTCATCTTTGGACTGGCCGAGCCAGAATATGATCGTTTTTTTCAGCTCGAGATCCTTTTCTCCCTTGGCCATCTCAATGAGTGTCTGAATTGCTTTTTTGCTTTTGCTCTGGGAATAGGAATGGATAATCTGCTCTTTCACCTTCCTGCTGTCTGTCTTGGCGTAGATATCTCCCAGAACATCCAGAGTTTTATCCGATTTGCTCTGTGCTACCCAGAAAATAGCCTGTTCTTTGGCCTTTTCATCCGTGTCGTTTTCGACAATGTCCAAAAGCTTATCATAGGCTTTTGGGCTCTTGTTCTGTGAGATAGCATGGATCAGGCTTTCTTTAGCTTTTAAGCTGAGAGAAGTGTTATAGATGTCTATCAAAGTCGCAAGTCCGCTGTCATCCTTCCTCATCTGTCCGATCCAGAAGATGGCGGTTTCTTGGACTTTGACATCCGGATCATTTTTGGCGATTTGAACCAGTTTGTCATAGGCGGTGTCGCTTTTAGTCTGAGAAAGAGAGTGGATCAACTGTTCCTTGGCTTTCCTGGAGACTCCCATATCGTAGATATCGATCAGGATCGCTGTGGAATCTTTCCCCTTTGTCTGTCCGATCCAAAAAATAGCCTGCTCCTGGGCTTTGACGTCCTCATCGGTCTTGGCAATGGCGAGCAGCTTTTTCCAGGCTCTATCGTCCTTAGAATTTTTGGCATGCTGCGAAAGGGCATAGATAATCTGCTCTTTGACCTTTGTGTCCGTTTGGGAATCGTAGATCTTTAGAATGGCATCCATACTGTCCTTGTCTTTTCTTTGACCCAGCCAGAATGCGGCTTGCTCTCGAACTTTTGATTCCGGATCCGTAGTCGCCCGTTCAACAAGGAGGGGGACCACCTCAGATTTTTTTGACCGGCTGAGGATAAAGATGGCCTGTTCTCTCAGCTTAGGACTCTCGTCCTCCTGGACGATTCTCACCAGGATCGGGAAGGCCTTGTCCTCATCCATGTTCATCAGTGCGTTGAGAGCCACGAGTTTTAATTGAATTTCAGGGTCTTTCTCTTCTCCATGTTTTTCTCTTTTAAGGACATAGAGATTGTCCATGACGTCGGCTGTATCAAGGAGTTCTAGACCTTCGAGTCCTTCCAGTCCCATCAAACTGCCGTTGATGAAGACCCGGTAGTTTTCGAGCCCTTTTTGCACCAGATCTTCGGCGATTTCGATCCTCAAGTACTTGGCATCGTCGATCCATTTGCTTTCCGTGTGCGATTTGATGAGATAGTTGAGCTGTTGGAGAGCCTTCTCTTTTGCCCTGAGCTTGTTTTCCATGCTGTCCAAATTTCTGGAGTACATGTACTGGGAGTAGGCCAGCCAGTACATGGAATCATCCACATATGTACTTTGGGCATACTCTTTCATGAGCTGTGTGTACCAGTTAATAGCCTGTTCATAATTCTTTTCGTAGACGAGTTTTTTTGCTGCTTCGTACAGCGCCTTGGCCTTGTCTTCCTTCTGGGCCAGGAGAATGCTGCCGCATATGAGTGAAACGGCGAGCACTACGGCTGTCATTTTTTTAGTTTTCATTTTATACC
The DNA here is from genome assembly GCA_964516025.1 of uncultured Eubacteriales bacterium. Taxonomy (GTDB): domain Bacteria; phylum Acidobacteriota; class Aminicenantia; order Aminicenantales; family Aminicenantaceae; genus JAUWVG01. Next base: position 2,847 of record CAZEWV010000024.1, on the reverse strand, counting down.
TCCTTACATCTGTTGTAATATGTTCATATTCACAAGGATCTTCCTGTCGTTGATGAGTTCCTTGATCATCGACTTTGTCCCGGAGTCTCCTTCGTCTATGTTTGCCAATTCTCTGAGAACGAGATCCACATCTTCAAGGATCTGAATGGCTGTCGGATTTTCCCCTGAGATGAGACTCTTGAGAAGGATGTTCTGAATAATGAGATTCTCGATGGCCCTCTTGTCCACCATAACGGTGCCGTTCCCATTTTCCAGTGCCGTATAGTTGGCCATTTCGACCAGTACGGGCCTGATGTTTTCGAAGTGCAAAGCGAGAGTCCTTTGGATATAGTCCTGGGAGAACTCGGCCGAGATAGGACCTTCCTGTTTTTGCGGGAGCCAGAACCTGCCCGTAAAAATCCCCAGCATAAAAACGAGAGTGATACTTGCTGCTGCATAGACCCACTTGTGAGAGATTCCAAACAACGGGCGCAGCTTGGGTTTATCTCGGATCGCCATATTGATATTTCCCCAGCTTGAATCCCATGCGGGCTCTGGAATATCTTCAGTCTCAAGGTCTTCCAGTGCCTGGAAAACACTCTTAGAATACAAATAGTCTTTGGCACATTCTGCACAAGCGGAGATGTGTTGTTCCAGTTCGGCCTTTTCTTTTTGGTCCAGCTCACCGTAAAGGTCGAGCACGATGTTTTCCCTGAATTTATAACATTTCATAATTTTCCTCCGAAAAGAGGCTTTTAAAGTGTTTTTTTATCATATGAAACGCCCGGAACAGCTGTTTTTTGACACTCCCTTCCGAACATTTCATATAATCTGCAATTTCTTTAACGGACAACTGCTGGTAGTGACGGAGGATAAAAACCATACGTTGTCCCTTCGGCATCTTCTTTGTTTTTAGTGTACTGGAAGGCGAGCGTGAATACTCTGCGTTTGTTATCCTCAAAAAGCTGCCGGAACGCGTGTGTGTCTCCCTGTTGGGCAAGCTGCACGATTTCTGTTTCATTCATAGTGTGTCCTTCATAAATCAAAACGGAACAACTCTTGATTTCGTTGACAACGTCTTTTTCTTATTTTATCCAAGCTTTTCCCTGCAATCAACTTTAGAAAATTGAAAACTCCCCTCTATTATTCTATTATGAGAAGGGAGGATAACTATGAAAGTTTTAAGCGATGAGCTGAATTTTTCCACAAGCGGCTTCTGTGATATGCATGATCTGACAGGGGCTGTTGATCAGAAAGTGGTTTCACATGGATTCACAAATGGGACTGTCACCCTGTTTGTCCCCGGATCAACGGGGGGTTTAACCACTATTGAGTATGAAGACGGCCTGGTCAAAGATTTTGAAGAACTGATGGAGCGGATCGCACCGTCGGGTGTGACATATCATCACGATGCGCGCTGGGGCGATGGGAATGGGTTTTCCCACGTTCGGTCCGCTATGCTTGGCCCCTCTTTGACGGTTCCTTTTACAGAGGGAAAGCTAACTCTTGGTACATGGCAGCAGATTGTTTTTGTGGATTTTGACAACCGGTCCCGTTCCCGCACTGTTCATCTGCAGTTCATAGGAGAATAATATTGGGGCCTGGCTTTGATTATGTGAATTATTTGATTCAAATAATTCACATAATCAAAGCCAGGCCCCAATATTATTATTCAGGATAAAAAACATGACGGACATAAGGGACAAACTCAAGTATATAAAAAAAGAACGACAAACCCGTACCAAAACACAGAAGATCCAAAGTACATGGGAGACGATAGAGCGGACGGGAAACCTCTCCACAAAAGAGAAGCTTGAACATCTAATCAATCTGACACGAACGGAAAAAAAATCGGAATCCCAGGTTCCACAGTTTGAATCCCAAGAGCGTGAGCCACTCCAGTTTATTGAGAACCCCTATTCTCTGGATGTCCGATATGGAAAGATTAATATTGCCGACGGATTAACGATCTCAGGAAACATCCTCTCCTGTTTGAGTAAAGATCCAAGGTTTGAAAATCTTGATCTTTCGACTGCCCTTTTTATCGATCTGGAAACGACGGGTCTCTCGGGTGGAACCGGGGTTATCCCCTTTCTTGTGGGAATGGGTTACTACAGAGAAAACAAATTCAATGTGGCCCAGTATTTTCTGGGGGATCCCGGCGCAGAAGAACGGATGATCAAGGAACTCATCCAGTTTTTTTCCGATATGGAATTCCAATCTGTTATCACCTATAACGGCAAAGTCTTCGATATCCCGCTTCTTGAGACACGTTTCATCCTCAAGCGCCAGCCCTTTATGTTGAATGAACTTCCCCACCTTGATTTTCTCTTTCCTGCCCGGTCACTCTGGGCCCACAAATTGGAAAACTGCCGTCTTCACAGCCTTGCCCTCGAAGTCGTGAAAACCGGCAGGACGGAAGATATCCCCTCGGCCGAAATTCCTTGGCGCTATTTCCAGTACATACAAACCGGCAACTATGACCTCATCGAGCCCATTCTTTACCACAATCAGGAGGACATCCTGTCACTTCTGGGCGTCATTATCGTCGGGAGTCAAATATTTTCCGAAGATCCCCAAGCCAGTAATGCCGATGCCATGGATTTTTTTGGTGCAGGAAAGGTTCTCGAAAAATTTGGTCAAACGGAAAAATCCTCTTTGTATTTTCAAAAAGCTATCGAAGGCCATCTTTCCAATGAGATTTTCCTGTCCGCCCGCAGGCGCCTCTCCATGCAGTTCAAGAAAAACCAGGACTGGGACAAAGCGGTCTCACTTTGGAAGGAGATGACTTCGGCGGAAATCCCCTCCAACAACCTCCTCTTTTCGCTCAGGGAACTGGCTATGTACTATGAGCACAAACAAAAAGAA
>CAZEWV010000023.1:0-16343 GCA_964516025.1 uncultured Eubacteriales bacterium | reverse complement strand
AGGTCATGACGAAGCAGCTGTGGTAAGATCGGCTCGCCCCCTTGGGGTAAAAAATACCGACATTTTATATGACTGGCTAACAAATAAAGAGATGTTCATGGATATTGATAAAAATCATGCTATCAAGTTGATATCATTAAAGAAAATGAAGGTGTCGGTAGTTTTTATAAATAATTCAGATTTGTTAATCAGATGGCTGGATCGTGAATAGATAGGGTCTATCCGCAGCCGAAGTTTCAGACATATTTGTCAATTCGAGGCAGATCCTGTAGAGATTTGTCTTTTTGTAGCGGTAGGCTGGGGGTGCAGGGATTCTCAAGGTTTTCATTTCCTTGGACGTTTCTCCTTCAAAAAGAGTGCGGTCAAAGAGTTTGAGGGAAGCGAAAAATGTCCCATCCAGAGAACCAAAATCGATTTTGATATCCTTTAATTCTCTCCAGGAGGTGAAGTTAAATATATAGGTGTGGACGTCCTTGGACAGGAGAAACTTGCCAGGCCCTCTCATCTGCTGGTGGCGTTCCAGAGAATAGAATGTGATTTTTTCTCCGGTGTCATAACCGACGTTAACCGGATTAAGAAGCGTAAATTGCGGGAAAAGAGAAAACCAAACAAAAAACAAAAGGAGTCCGGCCAAAATGAAGATGGTGTGGCGAGGATATGGAATAGTTTTTTGCGGCCCTAGTTTCCGGATGTATCCCAAAAAGAACAAAATGATGAGTCCCAGCCACACATAATTTGGCCAATAGCCCACATTATTGACCTTGATGAATGAGGGAAGAACATTGGGCAGGTAAAAACCGAAGTTGCTCAAGTTGACAAAGAACTCCCCTCCTCGGAATGTGAATTCATGCGTGGTGGGCTGGTAGAGGAATGAGGGATGGGAAAGTAGAATAGCTGCGTTAATCAGGCCTAAAATACATGCGATCCAGAAGAGAACAGAGAAAAACTTCTTTTTATTATAAACAAGGAAATAACCGATAAAGACAGCCATAATCCAGATTATGGGAGTCAACACCCTCCCCTGGGGACAAGAGCCCTGCCTGTGAGAGAGCAGAGCATAATTGAAGATAAAAGGGACTGAAAAGAAAAGGAGAATGACCAGTTCTTTTTTGGCTTTCCGGAAAGTCTCGACAATTCCAAGAAAAGAAAAAAAGTACAAAGGCGAGTATAGAAGAAGGCCATCTCTTTGATCGAGAAAATAGTCGAAGAAGGTGTCAATGCGGAGCATCAGGGGAATCTTTAGGAGGGTTTGTTTGAATGCTGCGATTTTTTCCGGAGTGAGTACACCCTCATAGAGTGAAATTGGATTGTATGTACCGTAGAGGGCATGGATATACAGATAAAAAAGAACTAAAGACAAAGCCGGAAAGGCCAGGAAACCTATTATCTTTTTTCCGGCTTTTTGCTCCCTAAGAATAAGATATCCTGAAACCAGAAGCATCGGCCAAAAGATCATGTTGTACTTCAAGCCAAACCAGATAAACAGTGACAGGACAAAACCGAAGAAAAGGTACTGCCGTGTGGAATAAGGTTCTTTAGCCCGGATTTTTCTGAACAGATAGACTGATAAGAGAGCGATGGGAACTTCAGGATAGAGATGGAAGGCATAAAATAGGACGGGGGCCGAGAAAGAAAACAAAAACCACAGGACGAGTGATAATCTCTCTTTCTTCCATAGGTCATTCGCAAGGAGGAAAAGTTGAACTCCAAATAAGGCAGCCCAGATGGCCAGGCTTCCCTTTATGATGAAGATAAGCACTTTTTCCTTGAAAAGTTGGCTCAAGGCATAAAATGGCAGTATCAGGACGGAAATACCCGGTTGGTTTATTGGGAAAATCCAGTCCGTTCCTTTTTTGCCATACCGGCCGTATTTGCCCAATGTGATTTTTGGATAGAGTGTTTTAGGGTAGAAGTGAAAATAGTCCTCTTGGTCGTAGTTGTTGGCGACATTGATGTCCTGGTCTTGATAGATACTGTGTGTCGTCATGAGATACCAAGGTTCATCTCCAGAAAAAGCAAATCCTTTAGAGACAATGACGAGTGTGCACAGCTGATAGACCAGAAATGCCAGAACAAAGAGGAGGATCAGTTTTTTCTTGCGGGAGAGGCGGGTGAATCGGGTTGTGCTCTTTTCCCATAAGGATAAGAAATTCAACTTTGTACTCAGTTGGAAGATTTTTGTGAGGAAAACAGCGGCTAAAACGAATACCAGCAGGTGATTCAACCGCATTTTCAAGTCCTCCTGGAGCATAAAATACTTAAGGCAAATTGGGGTGAGCAGGAAAAAACCTATTGGGAGGAGAGGAAAGATGTTTTCCCGGAGGGCCACTTGACTCTCTACAGAAAAAAACCGGCGGTCGTACAGAGCCAGAAGTTTCCACAGAAAAAAAAGAACAACACAACTTCCAATCAATAAAAGAATAAAGGGAAGGACAGAGAAGGAATAACGATGGTTTTCCAGGGAAAGGCGTGGAATCTGGAAATAGAGTGTGAGAAAAAAAGTCAGTCCAAGCCCGATAAGGAAAAGCACAAGGGGAGCCGCTTTATTTGAATGAATTCTCACTCCCTGAGAAATAATAGAAATCCCATCATATGTCAAGTCGGGCAAGTTGGGGCCAGGCTTTGATAATATGAATTATTTTCCCCTATTGGAATAAACCTCTATCTAAATCATTCACATTATCAAAGCCTGGCCCCAAAAGAGAAGAGGAAGGGGTTTGTGTAGGCGATTACTCCCGAAGTCCTAAAAAGTTCGATGCTCAAACGATAGAGATATCGTTTCTTGAAGCGGTAAAAGGCGGAGAGAGACACTTGAATGGATTTTTTCTCTTTAGAGATTTGACCCTTGAATAGACTCATATCAAAGTACATTATGTCCACATCGAACTCGCCGTCTAAGGAGCCGAAGTTGAGCGAAAATTCATCGAGAGGGCGCCAGGAAGTAAAATAAAAAACATAGGAGCGCTTATCTCTGGGCAGTTGGAATTGTCCGGGTGAGGGCATCCTGATTACTCTTCCCAATGAATAAAAAGTCAGCTTTTCTCCTGTCGGAAGTGTCATATTTGTAGGAGATTGAAGTATGAATTGAGGGAAAAGGACGGCCCAGAGAAAGATCAGAACTAACGTCAGGCAGACTATCCCCACATAAACGGAAGGCCTTATTTTGAACGAATGCTTTTTGACGATCAAATAGCCTGTGATAAACAGAACAAAGACCAAAATCCAGATGTAGTTTGGAAGCCAGCCACGGTTTTCTATCTTGAGAAAAGATGGCAGAAACTGGGGGAGATAAAAATGGAGATTGCTCAAATGGATAAAAAGTTGTCCCGCCCGCTGTGTTTCTCCAAAGGTTGTCGGCTGATAAAGTGCCCAGGGATTTCTAAGAAGGACATAGACAGCGATATAGCTAAAAATCAGAGCGCCTGAATAAATAGTGGAGAATATTTTCCTAGCGTTGTAGACAAGAAAATATCCCAAAAAAATACCCATTGCCCAAAAAACAGCGACCTGCGTTCGGGCCGGAGGTGCGTATGCCCCCCTTTGAGCAAGAAATGCCAATCCGAGTACATAAGGAGCGGTCAGAAAAAGAAGAGTCAGGAGTTTTCGAATATCCCTCTTCCCCAGCTCGATCATTCCGAGAAATCCGAAAAAATAGACCGGAGCATAGAAGAGAAGGCCGTCTCTTTGATCGAAAAAATATCCGATGAGCGTTTCGAACCTGATTTTCCAAGGGATATCAACAAACAATCCCTTTATAAAATTTACAGATTCGGTTGACGTTGTAGTTCCTTTCAGTGATACAGAAAATGGGGACAATGAGCCATAAAGGCTGTACGAAAAAAGCGTGTGCAGAAGAATAAGGAATACAGGTCCTGCCATAAAATAGAGAATTTTCCATCCGACTTTTTGTCTTTTGAGCAGAATCCACAGGCAGTACAGGGAGAATGGAATCAGGATGAACATGTATTTGACTGTATGGAGCCAGAGGAAAGAGCCGAGAAGAAGCCCGATGAAAAGGAGTTTTGGCTTTGTAAAAAAACTTGTAAATCGGAGCATCCGGAAAATTGTCAGAGAAAAGAGGGCTAGAATGATTTCCGGATAGATATGGAGAGAATAAAAAAAGATCGGAGAGGTGCTGAGGAAAACAATCCAAAGAACCCAAGCGATTTTTTCTTTTTTCCATTCCTGCCGGGCATAGAGGAAAATCTGAAGGCTCAAGAGCGCTCCAAAAACGCTCATGCCAAATCGCACAAAGTAAAACAGGACACTCTTGGAGAAGAGAGTTCCCAGCGCATAAAAAGGTAGGAGAAGGATTGAAACTCCCGGGGAATGCATGGAGTAGCCGTCCGTTCCCGGGGCTAGATGGACATCGAGTTTGACGCCTTCCGGCATATAGGCGGAATAATCTTGATTCGTATAGTTGTTTGACAGATTAAAATCACCATCCTGCAGCAGGCTGTGGGTGATGAGAAGATAGTGTGGTTCATCGCCAGAGAAACTAATCCCTCCCTTCTTCATCAGTACAGACCCGAAGTTGAATACAACAAGAGCCAAAATGAAAAGGACCGTAAGCTTTTTTTTTAGAGAAAGGGAAGATAATTTTTTCCAGAAATTTTGTGTGATATCCGGTTTTTCTGCTCTTAATTTTTGGTGGACCATGAATTTAATGAAGAGAATGCCGGCCAGTACGGAGAATCCAAAAAGTGCCACTCTGGAGGAAAAATCACGGTGGTCCACATAGTGGGAATTGGCAAGAGGCAGTAGAAGAAGAACAACAAAAGGAAGATAACTCAAAATATCTAAATTTTGTGTTCGTGCTAAGCTGAGTTCAAAATGCTTAGACAAAAATTTTGAGTAAAACAACCAGGCTATCCAAAGAATAAAAAAAGCGAAAACGGCGGCCGGCACAAAAAGGAAAACATTAAAGCGATAAGAATGATTTTCGATGGTGTAACTGTGGACTTGTATAAGAGTAGAAAACAGGTAGGCAAGGAGCAAAGAACAGAAAAGAAGGATAGAAAGGTTAATGGGTTGAGGAGTTCTTTTCATTCAAACGGACTCATATTACATTACTCTAGAGCTGCCAATATTTACCTCGAGTACTCTCCATGAAAACAAAGCCAGCATAAATTACGTATAATATATTCGAGGCGAGAAGTACAGGCAACTTATGTGATAAAATGGCTTCCCAGCTTGTCTTATTTTGTCCGCTGATTAAAAAATATGTATCTGGAGGCGTAAAATGACATTCAAAACGAGTTTGTGTCTAGTTATCTTGATGGCTCTGTCTGCCGGTTCCGTATGGGCTGCAGAGGAAGGCGATCTTTCCTTATCATTAGAGGATTGTATCTTAAAGGCTCTCGAGAATAACCTCCGTGTGGCTGTTGAAGTGATCAATCCCGGTCTGGCTGAAATGTCTGTCACGCGGGCTAAAGAAATATTTATGCCCCGTTTTGATCTCAATTTAGGAGCCAGGAACACAGAAAGCCCCTCTTTCTGGTTTCTGGAAGCCAGCGATACGTCCATTACAAAATCCTCAGATTATTCTGTGGCTGTGGTTAAACGGATCTCGACTGGAGGGAACTTGTCCCTCTCTTTAACCGGATATAAATCCGACACAAACCAAACCTTCCAACTGATCAATCCACGGTATGGGAGTACCTTGCAGCTCGATTTTTCCCAGCCGCTTCTGAGGGATTTTGGCTATAAAGTGAACCGCAGAGAAATCCTTATCGCCCAAAACAATCTTGATATTTCCCAACGGCAGTTTGAATTTGTATTGATGGAGACCATTTATAGTGTGCAGGATGCATATTGGAATCTGGTTTACGCGATAGAAAATTATAATGTTACGGAACAATCACTCCAACTGGCCCAGGATCTGCTCGCCAAGAACAAAAAAGAAGTGGAAGTCGGGAAGCTGGCGGAAATAGAAATTCTCAACGCAGAAGCCGTTGTTGCCTCTCGAGAAGCAGATGTTCTTCAGGCTGAAGCCTTAATCAGGAAAAGTGAGGACGCTCTCAGAAATATCCTCAACTTGTTGGAAGTCGAGGAGATCGAGCCGAAAAAAATCATCCCTTTGGACCGGCCGAGTTTCGAAAAACAAAGCATCTCTTTGTCAGGTGCCATTCGGACGGCCCTGTCTAACCGGCCTGATCTCACGGTGAGCAGAAGGACAATTAAAACCAAGGAACTTAATTTGAGTGGGGCCAAAAACCAGCTTCTTCCCGGTCTCGATCTTCAATTTTCATACTGGAGCCCAGGGTTATCGGGCGATAGACTCCTCTATTTGGATAACAATCCATTCCTTGGTGTCGTGATTGGAACAGAAGAGAAAAGTGCCTGGAATTCTCTTTGGGATTCCATCAAACTCAAGCACAGCAACTGGTCAATAAACCTGACTCTCTCTGTCCCCATCAGTAATTTTTTGACTAAAGCTAATTTTATTACGGCACAGATGGAACTCGAACAAAGCTTTCTCGAACTCCAAAATAGAGAAAAACAGGTCTTGCTGGATGTCCGGAATGTCGTTCGGGATATTGAATCCCTGGCTAAAAGATACGCGGCCCTCAAAATTGCGAGCCGCCACGCCCTGAAGAGATTGGAGGCCGAAGAGAAAAAATTAAGTGTGGGTCTTTCTACCAACTACTTTGTCCTTCAGTACCAGGAAGAACTGGCCAATACTAGGTCTCAAGAGATCAAAACGCTGGTGGATTACAATCTTGCGTTGGCGAGGATGGAAAATGTCCTTGGGACAAGCCTGGCCATGCGAAATATCAAAATTGAGCAATTTTACTAACTTGACCCCTTAATATTTCTTGTAATAAGATGATGTCAATGGATATCTCCGTCGTCATCATAACCTACAACGAGCAGGACAGGCTTGAACCAACTTTGAAAAGTGTGGCGGATATTGCCTCCGAGATAATCGTTGTCGATTCCTACAGCACTGATGACACAATTAAAATCTCGAAAAAATATACAAAAAATATTTTTCAGCGAAAATGGACAAATTATGCCGACCAGAAAAATTTTGCCAACTCCAAAGCGTCTTTTCCCTGGATCCTTTCCCTGGATGCAGACGAGAGGCTTTCACCGGAGCTCCATGAAGAACTTCTTCAATTAAAGAACAAAGAGCCTGAGTCAATTGGATTTTCCATGCCCAGGCAGGTCTTTTACCTTGGAAGATGGATAAAACATACCGTCTGGTACCCGGATAGAAAACTCCGTCTCTTCCGCAAAGACAAAGCCTATTGGGAAGGAGAATTTGTGCACGAAAGGCTGGTCATCGAGGGAGAGGTCCAGAAATTGAAAGGGGCTCTCCTGCATTTTACCTACAGCAACATCCATGAACATCTGGACCAGATCAATACGTTTTCCGATCTTGCCGCACAAAATCTTTATGCTAAGCAAAAAAAGTGCGGATGGACCAGACTTGTTTTGCTTCCTATTTTTGGATTCATCAAGTCCTATTATTTTAAGGCCGGAATTCTGGATGGATTTGCCGGATTTGTCGTATCTGTCCTTCATGGATATTCCATTTTTCTCCGCTATGCCAAGTTGAGAGAATTTTGGAAAAAAGGAGAAAGGATTGAGTCTTTTCCAAGTTGATGCAGGGAAGGAGTGGAGGGGAGGCCAAAGACAATCGCTTTTGCTGGCCAAGGAAATCCAAAAAAAGGGCTATTCTTTAGAATTTGTGGTACAACCGAACAGCCCTTTACATGAAAAAGCTCTTGAGGCCAACCTCCCTGTCACCGCTATCAAAATACGAAATGAATTTGACCTGACTGCCGTCCTCCGTTCGGCCAAGGTGATGAAGAGGAAAAATTGTGTGCTGGTCCATTTTCATGATGCACGCTCCCTGGCCGCAGGTTCTTATGCAGCTTCCTTCGCCAAAGTCCCTTTAAGAGTCATCTCAAGGCGGGTGGATTTTGCACTGAACAAAAATCCTTTTTCCCAGAGAAAATACAAAAAGGGAATCGATTCGATCATTGCCGTTTCACATGGAGTAAAAAAGGTGCTCATCGCAAGTGGTATCGATTCTCGAGTGATCGATGTCGTTCCAGATGGTATCGATTTTTCCCCCCTGGAAGACATGAAGAAATCGGATTTCCTGCGAAAGGAATTTTCTTTTTCTCCGGATGATTACCTTGTCGGGATTGTGGCTCATCTGGCCGATCACAAGGGCCATAAATATTTAATCGATGCGGCAAAAATTCTCAAGGACAAAGCCCCTAAGATTAAAATTATTATCGTGGGTGAGGGCCCTCTTTTAATGGAGTTAACCAGGCAGGCCAAGGAAATCCATGTTGAAGATATGGTCTTTTTCCTGGGATTTCGAGAGGATGTCTCCAAGATTTTATCCTCATTGGACCTCTTTGTCCTTTCTTCATACCTTGAGGGAATGGGGAGCAGCATCATGGACGCGATGGCGCACAAACTTCCGGTTGTCGCAACAAATGTCGGGGGAATTCCTGAGGTCGTGGTCGATGGGAAGACAGGCCTGCTTGTTCCTCCGCGACGTCCGGAAGTATTGGCAGAAGCCATCCTTAGGCTTTACCGGGATCCTTCCCTTTCCTTACAATTTGGACAGATGGGGTGTGAGATTGTTAACCAAAAATTTTCAGTCGAATCTATGGCCAGCAAAATCCTGGGGATTTATGAAAGATTGGCGAAAGACAAAGGAATCAATTTCCCGGAGCTGACTACATAAAAATGAAGATCGACAGGATTGAACTCTCACTCCTTGAACTCCCCTATGTTCACTATTTTGAAACAAGTTTCGGAAGGGAGGAAAGCCGGACGTTTATCCTCGTCAGAGTATATGCCGAAGGCCTGTGTGGGTACGGAGAGGTCGTGGCCGATAGAAGTCCTTTTTACAGCTATGAGACTACGTTAACGGCCTGGATGATTCTCAAAGAATATCTTGTCCCTCTTGTCCTTGATTTGTCAGTGATCGATCCTCAGGTTTTTTACGATCAAGTGCAGAAATACAGGGGACATCCCATGGCCAAAGCCGGGATGGAACTTGCGCTGTGGGATCTATCGGCGAAGCAGAAAAATCAGCCTCTTTGGAAGATATATAATGGAGAGAGGAAGGACATCCCTTCCGGAGTCAGTGTAGGGATACAGGACACGGTCGACGAGCTTTTGGACAGGATTGAAGCTTTTTTACAGGAAGGGTATTTGAGAATAAAAATCAAGATCAAGCCGGGCTGGGACGTGGATATCTGCCGTGCCATAAGGAAAAGTTTTCCGGATATCCTCCTGCAGGTAGATGCCAATGGGGCGTATTCGCTCAAGGACAAGGATTTGTTGAAGAAGCTCGATGAGTTTGATCTTCTCATGCTTGAACAGCCCTTTCCTGCGTATGATCTCTGGGATCACAGCCGGCTGCAGGCGGAAATGAAGACGTCGATTTGTCTGGATGAAAGTGCTGTCTCTGTAGAAACGGTTCGTAAAGCCTTGGAGATGGAGAGCTGCCGGATTATAAACATCAAGGTTGGACGTGTCAGCGGAATCATTGAGGCGCGGAAGATTCATGATTTTTGTGAAAATAAGACTATCCCTGTATGGTGCGGAGGGATGCTGGAATCAGGGATTGGCCGGGCACATAACCTCCACCTGGCCTCCCTCCCTAACTTCAAATTTCCAAACGACCTGTCAGCGAGTAAAAGGTATTACTCTCAAGACTTGATTGAACCCCGGATTGATATCAAAGAGGACGGCACAATTACCGTGCCCGAAGGTGCCGGTATTGGTGTTTTTCCCAAGGAAAACAGGATTAAACGCGCCACCCTCAAACACGAAATTTTTAAATAAAAAAAACTATTTTGCTTTTCTGATCAGGATGTCTCCTCGCATGGTCTTGAGTACGAACTCTGGGCCGCCGCCGTTAATGGCACCGAGGTGATATTTGTCGAAGGCAATCCTGAACCGTCCCTCCTCTCCTTCAGGTGCTGCCTCAACTTTTTGCGGTGCTTGGCTCAAAGCGATCTCAAAATCACTGTAGATCTCTCCGAAATCTGTCTTCATCTTGAGGTTGGCTTTGGTGCCGGCAGGAAGCGTTATATCGATGTCCCCGCTCATCGTGGTGAAGGACATGGGTGTGTCCGGATTCACTTCCGTAAAAGTCACCTCAATACTGCCGTTCATGGAATTGGCCAGGACGGATCCGGACACAGACATAAGGTTTATGGTGCCGTTCATGTTGCTGACCTCAATTTCACCCTTCACATTGTCGACTTCGATGGCTCCTCCCATCATAGAAGACAGATCCAGGGATGTGGCAAATGGAACCTGAATTACAAGATCAACAGAGTTCCTCATTGTCCTGGTTCGGATTTCCATCTTGTTGTTTTCCTCTTCGACTGACAGTCCTGTGCTTCCGGGAAGGGCGAGCTTCTTTAAACCTGCGGTTTTTTCGCTCTTGTCTTTTTTTTGAGGTGTTCCAAACATCCCTTCTACTCTCTCCGCGATATCCCCTCTATAAGTTCCGAGCCTCCCTCCAAAAGTTTCGAGCTTGGATTCGCGCAGTGTAGCCTCGATGACGACTTCACTACCGTTATACCCTTTAATCGTAATGCTGCCTCTTTGGACGTGAATTTCGATAAAGCCCGGTTTTCCCGGATTACTGAAAGGAACTGTGACTCGATCTGAGCCCAATTCCTGAGTGAAGACTAAGGTTCCTACAAAGAGTAGAACTGCCGCCACCGTTAAAATTTTTGCATATTTTTTCATTGTATCCTCCTATTGGATTATTTAAATTTTTCGATGAGAATATCACCATTCATCGTATCCATTTTGATTTCAGGACCGCCTTTCCCGATGCGAAGACCCGTTGTATTGTTGCTTTTGTACACGAATTTCCCTTTTTCGTGGTATTCCTTTGCGGGCTTGGATGGCAGGTAGGAAACGGGAAAATCCGAGAAGGCGTCGCCTGTGAATGTTTTGAGCCAAAAATCGGCCGAAAGTTTGGGTTGAAAATTGATTTTCACATCACCGTTTATGGTCTTAAAAGAACAGTTTGAGTTTGGATTTTTCGTGAAGGAGACTTCGACTTTTCCGTTGACAGTGTGGGCGTTCCCGGATCCTGAGACGCCAGTCATTTCGATTTGTCCATTCACGTTTTTAATCTCAAAATCGCCTTCGACATTCTTGACCGAGATGTCTCCCTCTGTGACTGTCTTGAGGGTCAAGCTGGTTTGATGGGGGACACGGAGAGTAAAATCGTAATGAACAGCATATCCCGGATCGCGCCACACCCTCCCTTCCCTCTCCTCTTCGGGGCAGCGGAAGGGGCCGTTGACATAGAGATCGATGGTGTTGCCGTCTTCTTTAATGTCGAGAGTCACTTCTTCTTTGGCTTTTTTCAACCGGTCGGCCGAGCGGGCCTTTATCGTTTTATGGACAATGAGCTGAACATCCTTGGATGATGTCCCCTCGACATGGATATATCCGAAAATGTTGTCCACAAAAATTTCTTTTGATTTTGAGGGATCCAGGAATTTCAGAGTTTTTTGGATGTCCTCGCTTTCTTCCACTTTATATTCTGCCGCGGCGAACAAGCCTACAGCTATAATCAAACTCAATAAGATAAAAATAAGTTTTTTCATGAGTGTCTTCCTATATGCCGATTTTTTGCAGGCCTAACTCGGCATGCTCTTTGACGTCAGGATGCAGGGTTTTGATCTGTATGAGATTTTTCAGGGACTCAATGGCACGCCGCTCACGGACATTAACGATAAGATCGATGAGAGCCACTTGAACGAGAGGTGAATCCTGGGTTGACAGTGTTTGGGCTAAGCCTTCTTTGACCAGAGGATGATTGTAGAAAAGGTAGAGTGCATCCACTGCGGCCAGCCGGACATTAACATTGGAATCCGTGTTTAATGTGTTTAACAGGGCTTCGATGAGACCGGAATCGGGCTTCTCCGTATTTACACTGAGATTGACTCCCCGGAGGCGGTCACTGGCGGATGACTGATCGAGGAGAGAAACGGCGAGTGTTTGCCTCATGCTCTGCACCTCCTGACGGAGATCGCTGATCTCAGCGGGCCGTCCTCGGCTTCCGGTGATAAAATATCCTGCTGTCAGTCCCACAAAGAGGAAAAGAAGGGAAAAAGAAAGTTGAAAGGCGGGCCGTCCTGTCCAAACGGGTTTAAACCAATTTTTGAGCTGTTCAAGAAGGCGTGCTTTTGGCTTTTTTTCACCGAGATCATTTTTATAGTCTTTAAGCATCGTATAAAACCGTGTGCGCATGGTCGTTTCGGGCTGCACTTCGGGCAGAACCCCGAGCTTTGTCCAAATCGCGCTCAAACTCTCCAGCTCTTTTCGACATGAAGGGCAAGCCGCGATATGGTTTTGCATCTGTTTCTTCTCTTCTTGGCTCAAGTCTCCAATGAGATAGTCAGGGAACTTTTCATTTATGTCTTGGCATGTCATGAGACTACACCTCCAGAAAGTTCGAAATATATTTTACCCAAATCCTTGATGGCCCGGTGAACGTGGGCTTTAACTGTGCCAATTTGGCACCCAAGTAGTTCGGCAATTTCTTTGTATTTAAGATTCTGGTACCGGCTGAGGATCAACACTTCCCGCTTCTTCAAGGGGAGTTTTGCAAGGGCTTCCCGCATCAAAATGGCGTCCTGTCCCTGTTCCAGCTTATCATCAGGAGAAAGTTCTGTGCTGAGAGATTCATCCCACTGTTCATCGAGCGGAAGCTCATCTTTCTTTTTTCTCAGATAATCAATATGAGTGTTGCGGGCAATCTGGTACATCCATGTCGTGAATTTGCTTTGTCCTCTGTATGTGTGACGGTAGTTGAGGATGCGATAAAAAACGTCCTGGACGAGGTCTTCGCTGATAGAGCTGGTGCCGGTCAGACGCAGGAAGAAGTTAAAAAGTGGTACATGGTGCCGCTCGAAAAGCACGGCGAGCCTTTCTACTTTGCCGTCTCTCACGTCTTCCATCATTTGAATATCGGTCATTGCAGATAGCACTCATCTCCGAAAATTTGTTTCATTTCAAAAGTATAGACTTGTTTTCTAATAAAAGGTTACATCAAGTTCACATTTTTTCCAATTTTTGTTATAACTTGAAGTTACTTAAGGATGAAAATTTAATGGCCCCTTTGACCTACAAAAAAGCCGGGGTCGATATCGAAGAGGCCGAGTCCTTCATCAAAAAAATCAAACCCCTTCTCAAAAAAACGGAACGGCCTGAAGTCCTAGGTCGTTTAGGCGGATTTGGCGGCCTTTTTAAACCCGATCTTAAAAACCTCAAAAAACCCATATTGGTTTCAGCCACAGATGGTGTAGGGACAAAACTTATGCTGGCAGATCTTCTTGAAAAATATGACACAGTCGGTATGGATCTTGTGGCCATGTGTGTGGATGATGTCGTTGTCGTCGGTGCCGAACCCCTTTTTTTCCTTGATTATATTGCCTGCGGAAAGCTCGACAGCGAAAAACTCTACACATTGATGAAGGGCATCACAAAGGGGTGCCGTGAGGCCGGATGTGCTCTGATTGGAGGAGAGACGGCCGAACTTCCGGGGATGTACGCCAAAGATAGGCTGGATTTGGCCGGCTTCTGTGTGGGAACGGTCAGCCAGGAAAAAATGATCGATGGTTCAAACTGCCGTCCGGGAGATCAAGTTGTCGGACTCGCATCCAGCGGCTGTCACAGCAACGGCTATTCTCTCGTCCGCAAGATATTCACACAAAACGAGCTTAAAGGGAAATTAGGACTGGAACTATTGAGACCAACCCGGATTTATGCACGAAACATTCTCCATCTCATCAAAAAAGTGCCTGTCAAAGCCATGGCCCATATCACAGGTGGAGGTTTTTATGACAACATTCCTCGCTCGCTCCCCGAGGGTTTGTCGGCAGAAATTAAAATGGACACATGGCCTATCCTTCCCCTCTTTCGCAAAATTCAAAAAAAAGGTTCTGTCGAAGATTTAGAAATGTTTCGCACATTTAATATGGGTGTGGGCATGACCCTTATCGTGAGTCCAAAAGAAGCGGAAAAATCCATCCGGATTCTGGATAAACTCGGCCAAAAGGCCTGGATTATTGGAGAAGTAGTCAGGGGAAACTTTGGCGTAAAAATTCTGGATTAGAGTCCTAATGAAAGAATACGATGTTATTGTCATCGGTTCAGGAGCCGGAGCCATCATTGCCGATAAAGCCGTGGCGTCTAATTTAAAGGTGGCCTTGGTCGATAAGGGGCCTTTAGGCGGAACCTGCCTCAATGTGGGCTGCATCCCCTCAAAGATCCTCATTGTTCCCGCCGATCGAGTGGTCGAAATTCAGGATGCTGGAAAACTTGGAGTCCATGCTGAAATCAAGTCCATAGATTTTTTGTCCATAATGAGCCGCATGCGTGAGATCGTCAAAACAAACCAGGATCACATCAGAATGGGCCTAGAGTATGTTCAGAAACTGGATTTTTATGAGGACACCGGCGCTTTTGTCGATAGTCATGTTCTCAAAATTGGGGATGAAGAAATAAAGGCGGAAAAAATCTATATTGCTTCTGGGGCAAGACCCTCGATTCCTCCAATTAGGGGGATTGAAGACATCGATTACCTTACCAACGAAAATGTGCTTTCCTTGACCGAAAAACCGGCGAGCCTGATCATCGTCGGCGGAGGCTATATTGCAGTAGAGTATGCCCATTTTTTTTCAGCCATGGGTACCCGTGTCACCTTGATTCAGAGAGGGCAAAGGCTTGTCAAAGAGGAGGAGCCCGAAATTTCCAATCTCTTGGAGAAAGAATTGGGACGGCGGATGTCCATTGTCATACACACTGAAGTCTTGGAAGTTCACTCCAAAAACGGAGTTATCACCGTTCTCTCCAAAAATCTCTCTACGGGTAGAACACAGGAATTTTCCGCAAAAAGTATTATGCTTGCCACAGGCAGATTATCCAATGCGGATCTGCTCCAGGTCACAAAAGCCGGGATCAAAACGGACAAGAAAGGATTTATCCAGGTCAACGATTTTTTTGAAACGAGCACAGAGCACATATGGGCCGTAGGAGATGTGATAGGAAAGAAAATGTTCCGGCATTCCGCCAACCGTGAGGCAGAAATCGTCTGGCACAACAGCATGTTTGGGGAAAAAGGAAAATTGGATTTTAATACAATCCCTCATGCCGTATTCTCTTATCCCCCTATCGCCTCTGTCGGGATGGGCGAAGCCCAAGCAAAGAAGCTCCATGATATTCTTGTCGGCAAGGCTTTGTACAACCGGGTAGCCAAAGGGGAGGCCATGATGGCGGAAAAGAGTTTTGCCAAGATTATCTTGGAAAAGGATTCAGGGAATATTCTTGGATTTCACATCATCGGTCCGTATGCTCCCATACTCATTCAGGAAGTTATCAATGCCATGGCCTCAGAGAAGACTGTGATGCCCATAGTACGAGGAATACATATTCATCCAGCCCTTCCTGAAGTCATCCAAGCCACTCTTGGAAACCTTTATGATCCTCAATCACCTTGAAAAATTCTCGTGAAGTTGACTTGGGACATGTTCTAAACTATATTTCTTATAGGACAAGAACAATGAAAAAAACAATATTTATTCTATTAGTTTGTATTATGTGCGTGGCCCTCTTTTCCCAGCAGGTGACCGAGGAGAGTGTTGTTATAAATGTAGAGGTCCCCGTAAGGGTTTTTGAAAAAAATGCTTTTGTGGACAACCTGACAATCGATGATTTTGAGATTCTCGAAAATGGCGTGCCTCAGAGAGTTGAAGCTGTCTATCTTGTCAAGAAAAGAAGCATTGAGAGAAGTGAAGAAATAAGAAGGTTTTCGCCTGATACGGCAAGAAGCTTTTTTCTCTTTTTCGAATTGTCCGAGTACGATCCTAAACTTGGAGATGCTCTTGGCTATTTTATAAAAAATGCCATTTTTCCCGAAGACGAACTGACCATTGCCACACCCATGAAGACATATCGTTTAAGGGGCAAGGCCCTTGAAGTTAAATCCCGAGATGAGATCGTTAAACAACTCAAGGGGCTCATAAGGCGGGATACACTCTTAGGCGCGTCAGAATACAACAATCTTCTTAGGTCCATGGAAGAACTGGCTCGTACTATAACATCTTCTATTCTTGAAGCGACTGAATCAAGTGAACTGGAACAAGGGATCGAGGAGAAAGAAGCAAATTATTTCGAACGAATGGAAAGTCTCACGCCGGGAGATTTTAAAGGCCGGAGCATTGATGAACAACTCCAGATTTACCAAGATCTGTTGATGAAGCTGGAAACCATCCGAAGTGTGGATGAGAAGCAGTTGAACAACTTCGCCGAATATTTAAAGGAAAAAGAGG
>CAZEWV010000022.1:2552-16439 GCA_964516025.1 uncultured Eubacteriales bacterium | reverse complement strand
GCTTCTCTCTTGAAATAATCGCCAAATGAGAAATTTCCAAGCATTTCAAAAAACGTATGATGTTTGTTGGTTTTTCCAACCGTTTCCAGATCGTTGTGTTTCCCACTGACTCTCAAACACTTCTGGACTGAAGTGGCTCTTTTGTATGAACGCTTCTCTAAGCCAAGGAAGATATTTTTGAATTGGTTCATCCCCGCATTTATAAAGAGCAGGGTTGGATCATCCTTAGGTTGTAAAGACGAACTTTTAACGATTTTGTGTTCATTTCGGGCAAAAAAATCAATAAAATGTTCCCGTATTTCCTGCGCTTTCATTCTTCTCTCTATTCCTCAACTTCACTTTTATTTTCGACGTCCCCTACAGCCCGTTCCATTTCATCTAAAGCGACATCAAGTGTCGATCGAACTCCCATAACTTTAAGTTTAAAATTATCAGGGCTGGAAGAATATTTCAAACCCTGCTCATAAGAGATATGCTCTTCCTTATAGAGTTGAAAGACCGATTGATCGAAGGTCTGCATTCCATATTGAGATACTCCTTTGGAGATGGAATCTCTGATAAGCTGAGTTTTTTCTTTATCTTGAATGCATTCTGCTATAAAAGGCGTATTGATCATCACTTCCACGGCAGGAACTCTTCCCTCACCATTTTTCCTTGGGATAAGTCTCATCGATATGACGGCAATGAGGATGGTCGCCAGCTGCAGGCGGAGCTGTCTTTGATGGTGTGGCGGGAAAACGGAGATGATTCTGTTGATCGTTTCAGGAGCATCCACTGTATGCAGTGTACTCAAGACAAGGTGGCCGGTTTCTGCGGCAAGAAGAGATGTTTCGATTGTTTCTTTTTCCCGCATTTCTCCCACGAGTATCACATCAGGATCTTCTCGAAGAGACGAAATAAGTCCTCGAGAATAAGACTGGACATCTAGGCCAACTTCTCTTTGGCTGATCATGCATTTTTTGTCCTGGTGAAGATATTCTATCGGATCTTCAATTGTAATGATGTTATCTCTTCGATGCCGATTGATGTGGTCTATTACGGCCGCTAGTGATGTGGTTTTTCCAGAACCGGTCGATCCAGTTATCAGCACAAGTCCCCTTTGTTCAAGAGCGATCTTCTCGAGAACCTTAGGAAGAAGGAGTTCACTGATGGATTTTACTTCCAAAGGGATAATACGCAGGGCTATGGCCAAGCTGCCTCTCTGTTGAAATATACTGCCTCTAAATCTCCCGAAACCTTCCAGACTATAGGCAAGATCCAAATCCAGATCTTGTGCAAGTTTCTCTCTTTGATACTCATTGGTAATCTGGTTGACAAGTTTTTGTGTGAGACTAGAAGTCAGTTTTGGGAACTTTGTCACAGGCTCAAGTTGTCCATGGATGCGGAGAACCGGAAAATTACCGACTTTCAGATGGAGATCCGAAGCCTCACTCTCAATCGCAATCTTTAACAAATCATTGATATCCATGTTTGTCCCCACTAGTCTATTTTAAACATAGGTCAACCATTTGAACTTATCCTTTCTCTCCCCTTTTATATAAGAAAAAAATGCATCCTGAAGGATTTTTGTTATGGATCCTCTTGTGCCGCTTCCGATAGTAATTTTGTCTATGCTTCGGATAGGTGTGATTTCTGCAGCAGAACCTGTAAAAAAAACTTCTTCTGCGATGTAGAGCATCTCTCTGGGAATAGTCTCCTCCGTGACCGATAATCCATTTTCACGTGCAAGTTGAATCACCGAATCTCTTGTGATTCCTGGAAGGATAGAAGACGACAAAGGAGGTGTACGAAGGGTTCCTTCCAATACGACAAAAATATTTTCTCCGCTCCCCTCACTCACATTGCCACTGGTATTGAGGGCAATGCCTTCTACATAACCCTCCATCAGTGCTTCCATTTTAATCAACTGAGAATTCATATAATTTGCCCCTGATTTGGACAGGGCAGGGAGTGTATTAGGTGCCATTCTTTGCCATGTCGAAATTTTCACGTCCACTCCATTCTCAAGAGCTTTCTCTCCTAGATAGGACTCCCATTCCCAGACAAGAATGGCGCAGTTGATGGGATTAGGGAAAGGATCAACACCTAGTGCACCATAACCACGGTAGACAATCGGCCGGATGTAACAGGAGTTGAGTCCATTTGATTTTATGGTATCACGGATAGCCTGCATGAATTCTTCCTGAGAATATGGGAGGTCCATCCGGTACATTTTACAAGAATTATAAAGCCTCTGCATGTGAGCATTCAGTCTAAAAATCACAGGACCTTTTGAGCTTTTATAAGCACGGAAACCTTCAAAAATAGAACTGCCATAGTGGATGACATGAGAGGCAATATGAATATTGGCGTCTTTCCATGGGACAAGGTCACCATTCATCCAAATCTTTCCATTTTCATTAAAAGGACTCATATACCTAAATCTCAGTTAGCTTCCCCGCAATAGAGGCATTGCTTGGCCTTTAATGGCAGCGGTTTGCGGCAGTTCCAGCAGGACGCACTGATTTTTTCTTCTCTTGCTTTTATCCTGGCCATAATATCTTCAATCTCCGACTTATTGGATTTTTTTCCTTTAGATTTAGTCAGATCCGAGACTATGTCAGCGGCTTTCTGGTATCGATGGTTAAGATCTGCGGCAAGGCATTTCATAATAATTCCGTCTATTTCTTTGCTGATTTTATTATTCTTTAATCGGGGAGGCGTAATTTTTCCATCTCTGGCCTTTTCCAATATTTTAAATGGATCAGGGTCGAATATTGGAGGTCTCCCAATGATCATTTCGTAAAAAATACAGCCAATAGAATAGATATCTGAACGGTAAGACGCCTTGCCCAAAAACTGTTCCGGAGCCATATACGGGGGCGATCCGATCCTTGTTGAGGCGTATGGAACAGAGTTCAACCAGGCAGAAGTTCCGAAATCCGTTACCTTTAGGACTCCCTGTTCTGAAAGGATAATGTTCGAAGGTCTCAAATCCCTGTGAATAATTTTGTTGGAATGCGCATGCTGTGCGGCTCCCGCAATCTGCAGAATATATTCAATAGCTTGATGACTCGCCAATATTTTTTCTTTCTCCAACAAATCTTCGAGAGATTCTCCTTTGACATACTCCATAACCATGAAAAAAACTTTCTTCTTCTTCTCTGCAGCAATCATGCGTACGATATTTGGATGGTTCAATGCCGCTTGCAGTCTGGGTTCCTTAAGATGCTTCAAAAGCTCGGTGGACTGTTTATGGGGAACTTTAATAGCCACCTCAATATTCAACCAAGTGTCCTTGGCTAGATAGACAGAACCAAATCCCCCGCTTCCCAGAGAGCGGACGATTTGATATTTTCCGACTTTCTGTCCTTGTAAAAACATCTTATTGATTCCAAAAATGATTAATCATGGCTGTAGCGGCAATAGCGGCTGTCTCAGATCTCAATGTGTTGGATCCAAGATTAACCGCTTCAAAATCATGTCTCAATATATCTATTTCTTCATCATCTGTCCAGCCGCCTTCAGGGCCTATCAGAACAACAACAGAATCCGGTGGACACGGAGACTCCTTGTTGGAAAATTGGATCAGAACATCTCTAAAATATCGATCCGCCCTGTGATTCAAATAAAGCCTTTTGGTTTCTCCCGCTTTTTTTAAAAAATTGTCTAAAGACAGTGGAGATTGAATTTCAGGAAGGATATTTCTTCCACACTGCTTGGCGGCTTCAATCGCGATTCTTTTCCATCGCATGTGTTTCTTTTCCTTGTGATGCTCCATCCTGACCAATGTTCGACTCGTCACCACAGGAATAAAAGACATCACCCCCAGTTCAGTTGCTTTTTGAATGATGAGATCCATTTTGCTCGGTTTGATGAACGCTTGGGCTAGTGTTATCCGGGAAAGAAGTCTCTTCCGTTTCACTTTTTTGAGTATATACAGCTGAGTTTTGTCTTTACTTAGCTCCTCAACTCTGGCCAGGTAACTCATGCCCTCTTCATCGAATAACCAGACCTTCTCTTCAGGCCGGATGCGAACGACGGCTTTGAGATGATGGTGTTCTTGTCCTGTCAGAAACGCTCGAGGGAAATGGAGTTGGTCTTTTCTTATAAAAAAACGATTCAAGGTCAATACGCTCTCTAATGAATTATATTTTTTAATTTTTCGATAACGCTTTTATCAACCATGTCTAATTCTTCCCCTCTTGAATATGCGAATTGTCTGAGGAGTTCTTTGTCTTTTTTACTTAAATTGACAGGAATTTTGACCTCAAGCTTAACAAACAGATCTCCTTTTCGATAACTGTGAAGGTCCTTAATACCTTTACCTCTAACTTTGATCACATCTCCAGGTTGAGTTCCAGCTGGAATCTTCAGCAGCTCATGGTCTTCAAGGGTGGGAAGTTCGACTTTTGTTCCAAGAGCCGCCTGGGTCAAAGATATGGGAATCTGACAGATCAAGTTATTCCCGTTTCTCTCAAAATATTTATGTTTTTTGACCTGGATAATCACAAACAGATCTCCCCTTCCCGCACCTTTATCTCCAGCCTCTCCCTCGTTTTCAATTCGAAGTTTCATCCCGTTATCAACACCTTGGGGAATTTTGATATTCAAAACCGTATTTTCTTTTGACCTTCCAGTTCCTCTACATCGAGTGCACGGGGAAGTGATAATCTCACCTTCACCTCTACACGAGGAACATGTTCTCGAGATAGCAAAGAATCCCTGTTGAAAGCGCACTTGTCCCTTTCCCCCGCACTGAGAGCAAACAGATTTTTGTGTGCCGGACTCCATTCTGGAACCTTCGCACACTTCACAAAGTTCTGTGCGGTTAAGTTTAATCTCTTTTTCCACTCCAAATGCAGCTTCTTTTAACGTCACCTCTATTTCTAGGGCTAAATCTCGACCTCTCTGTGGATACGATTGACGAGAACGTCCCCGTGATCCAAAAATATCACCAAATCCAATATTGAAAAAATTCCCTAGAATATCTTCAAAATCTTCAAAAATAGAAGAATTGAAGTTGGAAAAACCGCCAAAGCCCTCTCCACGCAGGCCTGCACTTCCGTACTGGTCATATATCGACCTTTTCTCCTCATTAATAAGAACACTGTAGGCCTCTGCCGCTTGTTTAAATTTTTCTTCGGACTCCTTATTCCCAGGATTTCTATCTGGATGATATTTCATGGCCATCTGACGATACGCTTTCTTAATATCCTCTGCGGCTGCAGTCCGCACAATACCTAAGGTTTCATAATAATCCTGCTCAGTCATTCTTTTTTTCCTCAGTTTCCGTTTTATCAAGACGAGTTCTCTCGACAATGATTTTCATTTCATCTTGAGTCAATCCAGATGAGGGATTGACTTCAATGTGCTGTTCTTTGTCTGTCGCCACATCTTTAGCCGTCACTTTTACAATTCCATCGACATCGATTTCAAACATCACGTCAATTTGGGGAATACCCATAGGCGCAGGTCTGATCCCGACCAAGTCAAAGACTGCCAAGGAAGTGTTTTCCTCAACAATATCACTCTCTCCTTGAAGTACATGGATTTTGACTCTTCTCTGGTTATCTTCGACGGTTGTGAATGCCATCGTTTTTGATGTGGGTACAGTGGTGTTTTTTTCTATAATTGTCACAAAAGAATTGTTTTCTGTCTCAATCCCTAAAGAAAGTGGGGTCACATCTAGAAGAAGCACAAGACCCTTCATCTCCCCACCTAACACGCCCGATTGAACGGCCGCTCCCAATGCAACACTTTCTTCTGGGTTTATGTGTTCAACAGGTTCTTTATCAAAATAGTTTGCGATTTTTTCCTTGATGAGAGGCATCCTAGTCTGTCCCCCAATAAGAATAACTTTATCGATATTTTCAACCTTAAGCTGGCAATCCTGGAGAGCCTGGTCAATATAGGGAAGGGACTCGTCCACGAGATCTCCGGTCAAACCTTCAAATTGATTTCGTGTAATGGTTCTGGTTATATGTTTTGAACCTGACTTGTCAGAATAAATAAAAGGCAGGTTGATTTCGGTCTCTTCCTTAAAAGAGAGCTCACGCTTGGCATTTTCTACCGCTTCCCTTATTCTCTGATGCGCCAGTTTATCTTGAGAAATCTCCAGATTATGTTCCTCTCGAAATTCACTCATGATTGTATCGATGATCCTATAGTTAAAGTCTTCTCCTCCTAGAAAGGTATTTCCATTTGTGGCAAGGACATTAAATACGCCATCATTGATTTCCATAATAGTAAAATCAAACGTTCCTCCTCCCATATCATATATGGCAATGGTCGCATTCTGTTGCATGTCTAAACCGTAGGCAAGGCTGGCGGCTGTCGGTTCGTTTATGATCCTGAGAACTTTCATTCCTGCAATTTGAATAGCCGCTTTTGTAGCCTGTCTCTGATTGTCATCGAAATGGGCAGGGACTGTCGCAATCACTTCTTCAACGCTCTCCCCAAAATAAGATTCTGCACACTTTTTCAAATAGGCGAGAATCATACCCGATATTTCCTGAGGCGTGATCTCCATGGCACCAATTTGGACAACAGTGTCTCCATTCGGAGCTCCCGCTATATTGTATACTGTCCTCTCTTTTGTTTGCTGAATAGATGGAGAATTATATTTTTTCCCCATCAGTCTCTTAACAGCATAGATTGTTTTCTCAGGATTTGTCGAAGCCTGTCTCAAAGCAACATTTCCCACTAATTTTTCGCCAGATTCTGTAAACGATACAACAGAAGGAGTTGTGGGGAATCCTTCAAGATTGGGGATAATCTTGGGTCCTGTCGCATCAATATAGGCAATACAGGATTGAGTTGTCCCCAGATCGATACCGATCACCTGTCCCATTATTGCTTCTCTTTCTTGGGAACGATGACCTTAACTAAAGAGGGGCGCAGCAGCCGGTCATTGAGCGTGTATCCCTTCTGGAATTCCTCGCCGACCATCGGTTCCTTGACATCACCCGACTCCTCAGTGGCAAAGGCTTGGTGGAAACGTGGATCAAATTTTGTGTTTTTAATGTCAATAGGATGGACCCCCTGTTTAGTCACAACGGACATAAACATTTTATAGATCATCTCGACACCTGCACGGAAACTCTCCTCTGTATCCTGAGTATCACTTTGGAGAGCTCGTTCAAAATTATCTAAAACATTAAGAAATTCTATCAATACATTACTGAGAGCATTCTGGTAAAATTCTGATTTTTCTCTATCCAGCCTCTTCCGAAGATTCTCTTTATCAGCTAGCTGCCGCAAGTACTCCGCTTTCAATGCTCCCATCTCTTTCTTTAAGTATTTTATCTCCACCTCTTTTTTCTTAATCTTGTTTTTCAGCACCTTGTCATCAACCGCCTTCTCTTTTTTCTCTTTCTGTTTGGACACGGACTTGGCAATTTCATTATCCTGCTTTTGTTCATCTTTTTCAGAGATGTCTTTGTTAATTTCAATCTTTCTTGACATGTAAACTCCTTAGTGGTCAGAACTGATGGCTTTGCTTAGTTTCTTTGCCACGCTTTCAACAAGAGGAATAATTTTTTTATAGGGAATTCTCTTAGGACCAAGAACTCCCAATGAACCCAATACCTGACTATCATACCCATAGTGAGAGAGAATGATTGAATAATCGGATATGTTGGGGATGTTCAATTCTGATCCAATGAGAACCTTAACTCTATCCAGGCTGATAATATCTGAGAGAAGTTTTGTCAATCTTGCTTTTTCTTCGAAGCTTTTTAACAACGAATGCAGGTTTTTTTTCTCAAAGATATCCGGATTCATCAGCAGCCTTGAGGTTCCTTCAAGAAATAATTTCCCTTCAGAGTCCTGTTGAGACATGTACGCCTGAAGAAGAGACAGGAGTTTTTGAATAATATCTTCGAATCTCATTTTAAATTTCGGCACTTCTTTAAGAAGGTATTCTTGGGCACCAAATAGACTTTTTCCCCGAAAATTTTCGTTAATATAACGCGAAGAATTGTCCAGTTCAACTTGCGTGTAATAATCTTTAGTTTTCACAACCTCTGTCAGGACAAGCTTGGAAGTAGTGACAAGAATGATCATCACTTTTTCTTCCGAAATTTTGATAAAGCGGAGATGACGAAAATTCACTTTTGAGATATTGGGAGAGATCACAAACCCTAAATTATCGGTGTAATCTGACAGCGTTTTGGACACTTGGGACAGGAGAGAATTGAAATCCACTTCTTCAACGGCAAACTCCTTTGTCAGCAGCTCGACCGGTCTTTTTGGGAGCATATCTTTATCGAACATGCTGTTGACATAGAATCTTAAGCCTTCATCCGTGGGAATTCTTCCGGCAGAAGTGTGTGGCTGATGGAGAAAACCCAACCTTTCCAGTTTAGCCATGATATTTCTCACAGTGGCCGAAGACATAGAAAGTTTGCTTTTCTGAGAAATACGACTAGAAGACACAGGTTTACCGTCTTTAAGATAGGTTTCAACAATACTGTCGAAAACGTATTTGTCCTTTTCTCTGAACACTGTCTCTAGCAAGATTTTATCTCCAAAGAATTTATAGCATTATCAGGGGAAAATTTCAATCAGGGAGATAATGTTGAAGAAGTTATTCAATCACAATACCGGCATACCCCACGACTTCATTATAGTCTCCGGAAACATCACCGGAAGTTTGGTATTTAACGAGAGCCGCTGCTTTTGCTCCCAGTTCACAGGAAGCTACAAGAGCGGACACGGTTGGCTGGAATCCACACATGCTGATGTTCTCAGATGTGACAATATCATAAAGGCCTCTGGGATTGAGCTCTTGTATCATTTGGATGGCCATAAAATCTAGCTCCTGCGCTTTGGTTTGGGCCACATAGTGGCTCATATCTGTACTGGCTACGATCAGAGTTTCCAAACCGCTCTCTTTGATGCTTTGGGCAATGGCTCTTCCCAATTCCTCAAGTTCTTCATATGTAACTTGATATCCGATACTTATTGGAACGATAGAAAAGTGTTTGACAAAATACTGGATAAACGGCAGCTGGACTTCTAAGGAATGTTCATTCCGGTGGGCCTCTACATCTTCATCCAAAATTGCCGAATTGTTCAAAATGGAATCAGCCAATTCCGAATCCACAGGAATATCTCCAAAGGGTGTCGACCAGGCTCCTGTTCTCATCAAAGCAGCTTTTGAGTTTATTTTTCTATGACTCGGTCCCATAAGCACATATTTACCCGGGAGCTGAACTGAGGAAAAGAGCGCTCCGGCTACAGGACCTGAGTAAATAAATCCCGCATGAGGAGAAATGACCGCCAAAGCCTTTTTCTTCTCCCTCTCAAGATCGACCATTCCCTCGATCATTGAAGTCAGTTCTTCCGGATTGGACGGATAAAAAGCACCGGCAACAGCGGGTTTTCGAATCATGAAAAGTTCCTTGTTTAAAAGATAATGGGAAAGAGCAATATTGTCAATGAATTAGGGCCTGGCCTTCCAAACATGCAAAACTTTCTCGATATTAATTTTATTCTGTAGAAAGTTATGCATGTTTGGAAGGCCAGGCCCTAATTCTTCTAAAGGGTTTCTTTTTTTTCTTTGAATTCGATTCCTATTTCTTTTAATTCAGCAAGAATGGGCATATAGATTTCAGGAATGACGGGAATATGGACACCTGTTTTGTTGATTTTCCCCTCAAGAATGAGGCGAGTGCCAATGGCCGGAGGAAGCCCGACCGTCCTCGACATCGAGGAGTCTCCATTGGGAATCCCAAAGTCGATAAGCGTGGACATAATGCGTTCTTTTTTGCCATCAGGATAAACATCCTCAAACGTGTGCTGCAGGATAATCATGTCCCGCTCCCCCTCTTGGTACTGCAGTTTTTCCAACATTTTATCACCTATAATATCCAAGGGGGACGCCTTAGTTTGAGGAAGAGGAGAACCTTCGAGCAATCCCAGCCATTCGAGTCTATCTATAATTTCAGAATTTTCATCGATGTTGAGATATTGACCAAGTGCCCTTCTCAGGTTCTGTTCATTTGGATTGTTCATCAACTTTCTCAGAAAAGATACATAGGTGAATCCCGTCCATTCCCTCTCCTCCTGGTCGAGAAGATGTAAATCAACGATTTTTTTCAAGGTCGCACACCATCCGAGGTTTCTGAGTGTCCCTCGAAGGATAGATTTGGTCGATTGAATCCCATATAAGTCGATGTAGGGGAGAGAATTTCTATTGGGATACCCCTCAAAATCTCCAAGACCCATGATGTGGATATTAACGGAGTTTAAGAAGAGATCTTCGGATGAAATTGAGACTTTTTCCCCGTCTTTTTTGTACTCTGCTGGATTCTTTCCCGCAAGAAGAACACCAATAGGACTCCACGAAAATTTATAGCCAAAAGGATTAGTATTGGCTTCAGGAGCCGGCAGGCCACCGCAATAGGAAATAAAGCTGGAGATTTCCCCGCCTTCGTTCTTAATTTCATGAATAATTCGCATGGCTTCCATATGATCGATCCCCGGATCCAATCCAAGTTCGTTGAGGATGAGAATACCAGCATTTTTTGCAGCATCATTGAGTTTTGTCATGGCCTCACTGACATACGACGTTGTCACCATGTTTTTCTTGTACTCAATGCAGTACCGGGCCACTGTTGGATGAAAAGCGTAGGGAACCATGCTGATTACTAGATCGGCTTCTGAAACTTCTTTTTTTAAAGATTCTTCATCTTTTAGATTGAGCTCTTTGGCCGTTCCTTTAGGGTGGTTATCAACAAGTTTGACGGCTTTGCTCACTGTGCGGCTGGCCACTACGACTTCATAATCATGGCCCAACAAGTAACGCACAAGAGGTCTAGCCACTAGACCTGCTCCAAGAATTAAGACTTTACTCATAATTGCGCCTCCATTTACTGGATATATTTTTTCATATATTTGAAATCAGGAGTTAATTCTCCCTTATAGAGAATAACTGCTTTTTTTAGCTCAGGAGAAAGGGAACAATGTTCAAAATTATTAGAATAATTTGCGCTGACTAGTGAAGGAATCAAAGATTTAAGCGCTTGGCTGAAAGAGATGGAAGATTCAAGGGATATTTCCGCGGGAAGATTATCGATGGCCATTACAGTGACTCCCCTGCCCTCAAAACCATTATAAGCTTTCTCTTTGAGGGGATCGAACACAAACACAGGATTATCGGGATTCGTTGCACGAACAGTGCATTCAATAGAGCCTTCGATATCACATGAAATGTCACCGATGACTCTGAGACGCGGCACTTGGGGCAGATTCCAGAGTTTTTTTAGGGATGAGACCGTCACCAACCTCGGGTATTGCGGAGTCCAGTAAATACAGTTGACCAGCACAGATAAATCGGATAAATATGCATCGAAATTGGACTTGTACTTCTCAGGACAATCGTAATAGTCCTGAAGATCGAAAGAAGTTTCGGAAGATACCGGCACTACCATATGTTTTTCTTCAAAAACAACTTTATACAATTTGTTGGACACAAATGTTTTATTTAAAAACAGACTAGGGATGTCTTTAGGAGAGATTTCCTCATTGGGAAGGAGGTCAAACAATTCCTGTGCACCTTTCGAGACGCTCCCATACCCAGCAAATCCACACACGACTGGAACTATAGATGAATCGAGTCCTTTCTTTTGGATTGTCCAACCGAGCCTCTGAAAAGTTTCTTTGGCTTCTACAAGACTGCTGTATTGATAGGCCTGCCTGAGAATTGAAAAAGGATTGTCCTGTTCCTCATAAGTCAGCCTGCGACCAAAAGCCCACAAGGTATCGATTATTCCGGCCTGTCCGGCCTGCCTGCCAAATAAAACCAACCGCTGTCCCTTGTCGTCAACAATTTTTTCGTAATCAATTAAGGTGTTTTGGAGTTCCATCATTTTCTTGAGCAGAGGCATGTTATCTGGCTGCCCTTTGATCGTGTGGGAAAAAAACATATAGATTTTTTTTTCCTGAAGGAAAGAGACAGGGATCTCTTTAACGGCCAATATTATTGGACAGGAAAAAAGGTCTTCCTGTATAGTCGCACCCACTTGAACATAATCTTCATCTGAAAAGATCCGGTTGGGAGAAGGTTGAAGAGAGATGGAAACATTGTGCCCTTCAAGGATTTCCTTAACATGAGAGGGGATCAAGGGAACCCGTCGCTCCCATTTATTTTTGTCTTCTCTCCGTAGACCGATGCAGGTTGTCATGTTTTTTTTGGCTTCAATCGGACATGAATTATCACATAATATTTTTAGTCTAGCAAGACTAAATCTTACCGTAATTTCAAGGTTGACTCATCAGATTGAAATTATTAATAATAGGGTCATGTTGAAGCTATTCAATACTTTTTCCGGAAAAGTTGAATCTTTCCAATCACTGGAAAAAGGACATGTGAAACTCTACACATGCGGTCCCACAGTCTATGATTACGCCCATATAGGTAATTACCGGGCTTATATGTTTGAGGACCTACTAAAGCGTTTGCTCCTTTTCCTCGGATTTACAGTGACTCATGTTATGAATATAACCGATGTGGACGACAAAACAATCAAAGGGGCTCAATCCGAAGGCGTACAGATACGGGACTACACAAAAAAATATATCGATGCTTTTTTTCACGATCTGGAGACTTTGAATATACTCAAAGCAGATTTTTATCCTCGGGCAACAGACCACATTCCAGAAATGGTTAACCTTATTCAACGGCTTCTGGACAAAGGAATCGCCTACAGAAAAAACGGGTCGATCTACTTTAGTATTGAGAAATTTCCCGCTTACGGACGTCTTTCAAAGATAGAGCTGAGTGAACTGAAGCCAGGAGATAGAGTGGATTCTGATGAATATGAAAAGGAAAACGTCCACGACTTCGCTCTATGGAAAGAGAAAAAATCCGGTGAACCTTTTTGGGAAACCGACTTGGGAGAAGGAAGACCAGGCTGGCATATCGAGTGCTCAGCCATGAGCTCAAAGTACTTGGGTGAAACTTTCGATATTCACTGCGGTGGAGTGGACAACATCTTTCCCCATCACGAAAATGAAATCGCACAATCGGAAGCCGCGTCCGGACATCTCTTTGTCAACTTCTGGGTTCACTGCCATCATCTCATCGTCGATGGCGAAAAAATGGCTAAGTCAAAAAGGAATCAATTCACACTGAACGATCTGAAGAATAAAGGGATAGATCCCATGGCGTTGAGATTGCTGCTGCTGTCCACCCATTATAGGAAATTGCTCAACTTCACTTTTGACGCATGTGGACAGGCTCTATCCTCTGTGCAGAGGATCAAAGATTTTCTCTATGAGCTCAACCACCGGCCATTTAAAGACGGAGAGAATAACGAAGTTGGAAAACATATCGATATAATGCTGAAGAAATTCACTTCCGGCCTGTGTGATGATCTCAATGTATCCGTTGCTCTTACGGCCTTTTTTGAAATGATCAAACGTTTTAATGTGATGATGGCTAAAGATAAAATTTATTCAAAAGATTCAGAGAAGATAATCTCGGCTGTCAACAATATTAATACAGTTCTTGGTATCCTGGAGAATATTACCGAAGACGAATTGTCCCCTGAAATTCTCGAAAAAATTGAAGCCAGACAGCAAGCGAGGAAAGAAAAAAACTTCACACTCTCTGATCAACTCCGCGATGAGCTTTATGCATTGGGAATCATTCTCGAAGACACCAAAGATGGGACTGTCCGTTGGAAGAAGAAGTAGCGTCTTGAAAATAAATGATATCTCTTCTTTTAAATTAGGCAAAGCAGGAGAAGAAGCGGCCTTGCGGTTTCTAGAAAAAAAAAATTTCAGGATTGTCAAACAGGGCTTTCGTTTCCATAGGGGGGAAATCGATATCATTGCCTATGACCAGAAGACTCTCGTCTTTTTAGAGGTCAAAACTCGAAGGAGCCATAAATTTGGTTT
>CAZEWV010000022.1:0-2452 GCA_964516025.1 uncultured Eubacteriales bacterium | reverse complement strand
CCTAAAACCTGCATTCCCGATCCAAATGTGAGATCCCATGGAATAAATATTTTGAAGTTTATCATTGGTGGAACAGCCAGAAAAAAAACGATTACACAGGCACCCCAAACAGCTTTTTTCCTCGAAATCTTTGTGTTATCAGTGATGCCTCCAACAAGAACCTCAAATGCAGCAATATCGGACAAAAAGGCTGCGCCGAACAAACCAAAAAAGAAGAGTGTGCCAAACAGCCATCCGGCAGGCATTTTTGAAAATGTCTGAGGCAGTGTCGAAAAAATAAGATTTGGACCTGAACTCGGTTCTAATCCAAAAGCAAAAACAGCTGGGAATATCGCAAATCCTGCCAGAATACCTGCCAGGGATGCTCCAAGACCGGTAAATACCGCCATCTTCGGAATTTTAGCCTCCTTGTTGAGGTATGATCCATAGATGACCATAAATGTTCCTCCCAGGGACATAGAAAAAAAAGCCATCCCCAAAGCGGCAGCCATGACAGAGGGCGTGAGTTCGTTTAAGTGGAAACGACCAATATACCATCTGATGCCCTCTCCAGATCCAGGGAGAGTGATCGATCTTATAATGATTACGATTAAAATAATAAAAAGTGCGGGGACAATCACCTTGCTAGTTTTTTCAATCCCCTTTCGCAGTCCTTTGTTCAAAACAAGAGCACAGAAAAAAATGACCAATGCTGTCATGGTTAACTGAAGCACAAAGGATGTAAGATTAAAACCTTCCTGGGGAGGCAGTATTAATTCCGGATTAATATCAATCCTTACAACTTTCGCCAATTCACCCACAGCATGAAATCCCACCCATCCAATAGCATTGGAATAGTATCCCGTGGCAATAAAAACGATGAGAAAAAGAAAGGCACCAACGATCTTTCCACCCGGAAGTCCAGCTTTGCCGTAGGCACCAAGAGGTCCCAGCCGCATGTGCCGGCCCAGTGTCCACTCGACCATCAAGGCCGGTATTCCGATAAAACACACGACCAACATGTAAAACAAAACAAAGGCTGCTCCACCGAATTTCCCCACCATATAGGGAAACCGCCACACAGCACCCAAGCCGACAGCCACTCCTATCATGGTCATCAAAAGACCAAAACCTGAAGTAAATGTCTCTCTTTTCACTCGTTCCAACCATGAAGCACGTAATACTCATCGATCATCTTTTGTATGTTCACAGTAGAACCTTTGGTGGGACCTTCCCTGAGCGGCTCTTCACGGAATCTTTCAGGCAGCGTATCGTCCTCTTTTTTTAATCCAAATTTCCTGTTCAATTTAAAATCGAGATCGACTGAATCCCCGAGAATTTTTTTAAGGTACATGGGTGTATAATCCATGCCCACTCCATAATGAAGAAGCGCACCTGTATTTTCAAAATTGAGGACATCCATACACAATCCGATATTCTTGCACATTGTGAGGGAATCCGTAAGAAGGGCAATTTTTTCTGAGTAAGTCACCAGAGCAGCTTTGCCTTCTTCAGCCAGCCGGTCGGCCGCTTTTTCAGTTCCAAATCTTTTCTTGGCTTCTGCTTTTCTATTGGTCAGTTCGAAGTAAGGCTCCGCTCTTAGATGATCCGCCCCTCTGGACGCCACAGCATATGTGAGCCCATAGGCTTTGATTCCCCGGGGATCACCACAGATGATATCGAGACCTTTGACCTGCATCACTAATTTTTGGGCTTCTAGACCAAAATCCATCGAGACTTTTTTGGCTCCATCGGCAAGCCTATTCCCAATTCCGCTACGATAAACAATTTTTTCAACAACTTGCCTGATTTTGTCTTTTTCACCCCATTTGATACTCAGGCCATCCAGATCTTTAGGATGAATGAGGCCTTTTTCCTGACATTCAATAATCCATCCGATAATTTCAGAAGTGGAAATGGAATCCATGCCCATTTGATTGAGATAGGCGTTCATTTCCAGAGCAAAAGTTAGATCGTCATTTCCTATTCGGGAAGTGAAACCACAAAGAGTCTCAAATTCAGGTCCCTCGGCTTCACAATTTTCGATCATATAATATCGCGAACAATGGAGATTACAGTTAAAGCAGGATTTGTTTTTGACCTTGTATTCACGGGCCAATTTCTGTCCGGAAATCTTTTCCAGATAACCACAAACGCCCTTCTGAAAGTGATTCGTGGGCAGGATGCCAAGGCTGTTGAGATCGGACATCAACATCGTTGTCCCCAGGTCATAACGCTTTTGATACTCCGGATGTATCTGAATATTTTTTTCCATTTTTTGGACTTCATGGAGGAAGCCAAGCGGCTCGGCTACTTCAAGAGAGAGAACGCCCCGGACAGCGATGGCTTTCAGGTTTTTTGAGCCCATAATCGCTCCCATTCCCGTGCGCCCATTGACTCGATTTCCACTGGACACAATCGAGGCGAAATGGACCTGATGCTCTCCGGCAGGTCCAATCGCCGCCACCTGAAC
>CAZEWV010000021.1:0-16950 GCA_964516025.1 uncultured Eubacteriales bacterium | reverse complement strand
TTTCCGTCGAAGGTGGAAACGGAGAAGTTGGGTACTACATTGTTTCGGATGGGACTGACAAGCCTTACCGGCTCCATCTCAGAGGGCCTTGTTTCCATATCGTCTCTGCATTGGAGAAGATGATCAAAGGTCACTATGTCGCCGATATCATCCCTACTTTTGGTTCCATGAACATGATCGGAGGGGAGTTAGATAGATGAGCCTAGAATTCTCGGATAAGATCAAAAAGGAAGTGCAGGAAATTTTAGCGCGTTATCCTGAAAAAAAGGCGGCCCTCCTTCCTGTTCTTCATGTGGCTCAGAAGGAATTCGGATTCATCGGTGAAGACACAGAGCGTCTGGTGGCCGGTCTCTTAGATATCAAACCTGTCCAGGTCAGAGAAGTTGTCACGTTCTATACTATATATAATCGCCGGCCAGTGGGAAAATACCATATTCAGGTATGTTCAAATCTGCCATGTTCTCTTCTGGGAGCCGAAAGTTTGATCGATTATCTCAAGAAAAAATTAAAGATCGGTCTGGGTGAGACCACGGAAGACAAAAAATTCACGATTTCTACCGTGGAATGCCTCGGTGTCTGTGAGCAGGCTCCATGCATGATGGTGAATTTTGATTATTATGGGGATTTAGACGAAGGGAAGATAGACAAAATACTCGATGATTTGAAGTAAAACAGTGGACACAAAACTCTTAACAAAACTTTTTGAAATTAGGGATTCTTTTTCAATCGATGTCTATCTCGAGCATGACGGTTTTAAAGCTGTTGAGAAAGCCTTTCAGGAAATGAATCCCGAAAGCATTCTTGCCGAAGTCAAGCATGCCAATCTGAGAGGAAGGGGAGGGGCAGGTTTTCCAGCCGGTGTCAAATGGAGTTTTGTCCCTAAAGATGTCGACAAGCCCAAGTATCTTTGTGTTAATGCCGATGAAGGAGAGCCCGGGACATTTAAAGACCGTTATATCATGACTCACAATCCCCACCTCCTACTGGAAGGCATTATTATTGCTTCATATTGTGTGGGGATCAACACAGCCTACATCTACATCCGTGGAGAGTATGAGAATGTTGCCCTTCGTCTGGAAAATGCCATAGCCGAAGCCAACGCAAAGGGATACCTGGGAAAAAATATCCTGAATTCAGGCTTTGACTGTCAAATCTATGTCCACAGAGGAGCAGGGGCGTATATTTGCGGCGAAGAAACAGCTCTTCTGGAATCATTGGAAGGAAAAAGAGGAAATCCACGTCTCAAACCGCCCTTTCCAGCGCTCATAGGTCTTTTCCAGAGTCCAACGGTTATCAATAACATAGAAACACTCTCCAATGTTCCTGGGATCATCCTAAACGGGGCGGATCGGTTTGTTCAAACAGGACTGCCCAAAGACGGTGGCACAAGGATTTTTGGTGTCAGTGGGATGGTCAAAAAGCCGGGAATATATGAGATGCCTGTGGGAACGAGCCTCAAAGATATTATTTTCAAAGCCGCGGGGGGAATGAAGGACGGCAAGAAATTAAAAGCGGTCATTCCAGGAGGGATGTCGGCACCTATCCTGACTGTCGATGAAATTGACATAACAATGGATTTTGAGTCGCTTGTCGAAGCAAAATCCATGTTGGGTTCGGCGGCAATCATCGTTATCGATGAAGACACCCCCATTCTGGACGTGTTGAAAAAAGTCACAAAATTCTACTCCCATGAATCCTGTGGGCAGTGCACGCCCTGCCGAATTGGAACCAACTGGATAGATAAAACCGTCCAACGCATTGCCAAAGGACAAGGCAAAATAGAGGACATCGACAACATCAAACGGTTGGCATCAAACATAATGGGAAAAACACTGTGTCCTTTAGGTGATGCTGCCGCCATGCCGATCCTTTCCATCGTCAATAAATTCAGACAAGAGATTGAATCATATATAGGAAACTGAGAAATCGAGATGGTCAAAATTTTTATCGATGAGAAACCCTTCGAGGTTGAAGAACGTATTACTGTTTTTGCGGCTGCCAAACAGGCCGGTATTGAGATTCCTCATTTCTGTTATCATCCGGCCTTTGCTCCTGAAGGCACTTGCCGTATGTGTTTGATTGAAATTGAAGGTATTCCTAAACTCGAACTGGCATGCGCAGCGGTTGTTAGAGATGGGATGAAAGTGTCGACAAATAATGCGAAGGTTGTAGAAGCCAGAAAAGGAGTTTTGGAATTTTTGCTGGCCGACCACCCCATGGATTGTCCTATTTGTGACCAGGCTGGAGACTGCAAACTTCAAGATTACTATGAAAAATATGGGATCCATGAAAGCCAGTTCAGTGAAGTCAAAGAAAAAAGAGACAAAAAGAGAAAAATTGGACAAACTCTCATTCATGATCAGGAGAGATGTGTTCTCTGTCGAAGATGTGTGAGATTTACACGGGAGGTTACAAAGACACAAGAACTCGGTGTTTTTGAACGGGGAGTTCATACCGAAATTAATATTCTTGAGGATGTCCCAGTTGGAAATAAATACTCTGGGAACCTGGCTCAGATCTGTCCCGTAGGAGCTATCACAGATCTGGATTTTCGTTTCCAAACACGCAGCTGGTTTTTAAAGAGCGGAGATTCCATTTGTCCTCTCTGCAGCCGCGGTTGCAGCATCACAGTTGACTCTCATAAGGGATTTAGCCGTTTTAAGGTTCCGAAAAGGGTTTACCGTATACGATCCCGGAAAAACACGGATGTCAACGGTTTTTGGATTTGTGATATCGGCCGGTACGGATACGGCTATATCAATGAGAATCGGTTGGGGCAGATTCTTTCAAAGAATGACCAGAGCGAAACCATAAATTGGGAGAAAGCCTTCAAGATGCTTTCGGAAAAGATAAAAAACCTTCATACGACGAACAGGATGTCCCAGACAGTACTCATCCTCAATCCCTGGCTTTCAAACGAAGAGATGTTTCTCATTAAAAAGTTTCTTATAGAAGAGCAAGATTTTAAAAATGTCTATCTTATAGACATCCCGGATGGAGAAGGGGACGATTTTCTTATTACGAACGATCGGAGTCCCAATAAACGAGGTCTAAAAGAGCTTGGTGTGAAAACGAAATCTTTGTCCTCGGATACACTCCCGGAAAAGATGAAACTCGTGGTGGCTTTTAGTCCTCCCAACATCGATGCTGAAGGCCTTGCTTCTGTTAAAACTGTTTTCGATTTGGCCGAGACAAAAATACTTTTTACATCTCAGGAAAATGATCTGTCCAATGCGGCGGATATGGTTTTCCCGACGGCAGTGATTGCGGAGAAAGAAGGCTCTCTGATCAATATCGATGGAGTGCTGCAAAAATTTTATCCGGCATTGGAAGCCCTGGGAGACTCCCGGCCGGAATGGCAAATATTGATAGAACTGGCTAAAGAAATCGACACTAATTATAAATACTACAATCAATTTTCGTCACCTGAAGCCATCTTGCAGGAAATGAGAAAAGAAATTTCAAATTTTGGGAAGAAAAGTGACTGAACCAATAGATATTCTTATTGTTTTTATTAAAACAGTTATGGCCATGATGTGGTTTCTCATACTGGCTCTCTACTTAACATGGCTAGAGAGGAAACAGAGTGCCGTGATGCAGGACCGTATCGGTGCAAACCGGGCCAATATTTTTGGCTTTCGAATTATTGGGATTTTCCAGCCGTTTGCCGATGCGATTAAGATGTTTTTCAAAGAAGATTTTACACCAAGTTTTTCCAAAAAATTTCTGCACAATCTTGCTCCGTTTATTTCTTTTTATTTTGTTCTGGTCACTATAGCCACCATTCCTTTCGCCGGAGATCTAAAAATTGGGGAGAAAGTCATCAAGCTACAGGTGTTGGATCTCAACATCGGGATTTTGTTTGTCCTTGCCATGTTGTCTCTCTCTGTCTACGGAGTCATCCTAAGCGGTTGGGCTTCGAACAGCCGCTGGACACTACTCGGTGGACTCAGGGGAGCTGCACAGCTTATATCATATGAAGTGGCCCTGGGTTTATCACTTGTCGGATTGGTCATGATCTATCCTACGTTGAAGTTTTCTGCAATCGTCGAATCTCAGGGAGCGCTTTTGTTCGGATTTCTTCCCAAGTGGGGTGTTGTTCTTCAGCCCCTGGGTTTTATTATATTCTTTATGGCGGCTATTGCAGAGTCCGAGAGAGTTCCTTTCGACTTACCCGAGGCAGAGTCGGAAATTGTGGGATACTTCACCGAATACAGCGGGCTCAAGTGGGGCCTCTATATGTTCACGGATTTTATGAAGGTTCTGATCATCGGCTGCTTGCTGACCACTCTCTTTTTTGGAGGTTACCAGGTTCCCTGGCTGGCTGCGGATGGATTCCATTTCCCCTGGGGAGGAGAGTGGCTGATGGCCAATGGGCTCGTTGTGGCCCTTCAGGTCCTGATATTCAATCTCAAAGTGTTCTTTTTCTGTTGGCTGCAGATTCTTATACGATGGACCTATCCTCGGTTCCGCTACGACCAGCTCATGGATTTTGGTTGGAAATTTCTGGTTCCACTGTGTTTGATTAATATCGCTATTACTGGGATTATTATGAGTTTTATAAAATGATAAAGCAGATTGGATTTTTTATCGAAATTGTAAAAGGCAGCCTTATCACGGCGCGGCATTTTTGGGTGAACCTGTTTTTCCATATCCTGAAGCTCTTTCATATCAAAACAAAACGGAAAGGCGCCGTGACAATTCAATATCCCGATGTCAGACAGCCCATTGCCTACAGGCACCGCAGCATGCACCGGTTGATGAAGCACACGGATGGAAAACCTCGCTGTGTGGTCTGTATGCTGTGTGTGACGGTCTGTCCCTCTGAATGTATCTATGTTGAAGCTGCCGAAGATCCGGATCCTGAAATTCAAAAATATCCTTCTCAATTTATCATCGATCTTACCCGGTGCTGTTTCTGTGGTTTCTGTGTGGAAGCCTGTCCCGAGGATGCCATCCGTATGGATACTGAAGAGATCGAACTTGCCAGATATGACAAAGAAGAGCTGGTCTTTGATCTGGATAAACTCCTCGAATGAGCACTGACTCTCTCACTATTGGACAATTCCAAATTTATGGCTTAAGAGACGGCTTTTTCTGTCTTGACGGGGGAGCTATGTTTGGGGTTGTTCCTAAAACACTGTGGGAGAAAAAGTATCCTGCTGATGGACATAACAGAATCAGGCTGGGTCTCAATTCTATCCTAATCCGTTCTGAGGACAACACTGTCCTCGTTGAAACAGGAATTGGAACCCATCTGGATAGTAAATATAACGACTTGTATTCCCTCGATATACACACCGGTCTTGTTGATGCACTCAACGATGCCGGCTTGCAGAGAGAGGACATCGATTATGTTATCAATACCCATCTCCATTTTGATCACTGTGGGGGAAACACATTCATCGACAGCAATGGAGCAATCATTCCCACATTTCCTCAAGCAAAGTACGTTGTCCAGAAAGGGGAATGGGAATCTGCATGCCATCCTACACCCAGGGATAAATCCAGCTACCTGGAGAAGTACTTTCGTCCCCTAGAAGAGCACAAGAAGCTCCAGCTTGTTGAGGGAGACACTCAAATCATAGAAGGAGTCGAAGTGCTGCTAACTCCTGGACATACAGCTTTTCATCAGTGCGTCAAGATCGAATCTGAAGGACAAGTGCTCTTTTTTCTTGGAGACCTGGTTCCCACTTCTGGCCATGTGGGCCTCCCGTATGTCATGAGCTACGATCTCTTCCCACTTGAAACCATGCAGAACAAAGAAAAATTCTATAAGCTGGCCCTAGAAGAAGATTGGACGATGGCCTTCAATCACGATCCCGATCTCTTCTTTGGAAAGATCGAAAAAAAAGACGACAAATATATCTTCCTTCCTTGAATAATCTCGGTTAGGTAGAGCTTGATTTTAAGGAATCCTCAATATATGCTAATTAATTCGAGGTTAATTAGGGGGAAGACAATAAAATGCATGATTCAAAGAACGAGAAAGATCGACGTCCATATCCTCGATTCGAGGTTCCGGTTCGACTGCGTCCAACTGAGTTTTTTGGGAAAGAGGGACGAGTTCAAAATATCAGTGTGGGGGGGGTCAGGATTTTTGGAACTAAAAATATTACGGTGGGCACAACTCTCAAAATTGAATTTGCTCTTCCCAGCGACGATTGGATCATGGCAGGAGTCCAGGTCGTTTGGGTAAAAGAGCGGTCTTCCGAATCCATACTCAAATATGATATCGGCTGCCGGTTTACCGAAGTTTCTCCAGACTCACAACTAATCCTTCTTGAATATTTGGCCAAAATCTTGCATGTATAAATTGAAATTAAGACTTGAATAGGTGCTGTTCTCTGTGTATTCTAAAAATAGTGGAATTCCATTAAAAAGGTGAAGGAATGATGCATAAAGAAAAAAAATTCGAAGAACGTAGGAGTCATCTCCGGATGGGTAAACGAATTCAACTTCGCCCCATATCCGTTTTTGGACAGGATAGCAAAGTAGAAAATATCAGTTTAGGGGGAATGAGAATTCAAAGCCAAAAAAGTTTTTCCTTAGGAGAAACACTGCAGATACAATTGTCATTAGAAGAGACTAATTGGGCCAAAGCCGATGTGCGTGTAGTTTGGATTAACGAAAAAAATCAGGATGTGTCCAATAGATTTGACATTGGGTGTGAGTTTGTCGATCTGCCCTTTGACATGCAGAATGAACTCTGGGTGCTTTTAGATAAAAACTCCCAGAGCCATTAACGACAATAGTATGAGTGAAGAACAAGAAAAAATTTCTTGCCATATCTGTAAAAAAGAAATACCAAAAGCGGCGGCCCTGACGGCAGAGGGAAAAGAATATGTCCTCAATTTTTGTGACATTAGCTGTTTGGATTACTGGAAAAAGGAAAAAAAAGAGGATAAAGACAAAGATATGGATTTCTGAAAAAAATTTATAAAATATGGAGGGCAAGATGTGCAATAACGATCTTTTCTGTGGAGTTAACTCTGCACAATCAACTGATATTTCTGAAATGAGCGATTTAGAGAAAAAGCATACTCCTGTTATCGAAGCTCCGGGAACGATTAAAAAGGAAGACGCTTTTGTCGTCACGGTCGAAGTGGGAAAACTTTTGGCTCATCCGAAC
This sequence comes from uncultured Eubacteriales bacterium, assembly GCA_964516025.1. GTDB lineage: Bacteria > Acidobacteriota > Aminicenantia > Aminicenantales > Aminicenantaceae > JAUWVG01. Next base: position 9,818 of record CAZEWV010000021.1, on the reverse strand, counting down.
GAGAACGGACATTATATTGAATGGATAGAACTCTATTCAGGTGACACTTTTCTGGCTCGTACGGATTTGGTTCCCCGCCTCACGTCACCCAAAGTCAGTTTTACAGTGGCTTTAGATCATGAACATGCCTTAATTGTTAAGGCACGCTGCAATATGCATGGAGTGTGGAAAAGCTTCCCTTATCCGATCACCATCAAGTAGAATATCCATAAACCAAAACATCCAATATTTCATAAACTACAATTTTTTGTAAAATTATTCGGAAAATTGTAATTTTAACGAAACCTTTCTCACTTCGTTTTCGTCTTCTTTAGTGAGACCTGAAAAACGGAGGAAATTTATGCACAAGAAAATTTTTAACACTGCCATTATTCTTTCTCTTTTCATATTCCTTTTTGGGGCGACCTTACTGCAGGCTGGTGGGTTTCAAAGATACAGTGAGAGAGAGGATTTTCACAAAACATTTCCTCTGGATAAGGATGGAACCTTCAGCCTCATGAATGTTAACGGTCCTGTTGTGATTAAAACTTGGAATAGGGATGAAGTGGACATCCAGGCTGAAAAAGCCGTCCGGGGGCGCCGTGAAAATTTGGATAAAATCAAAATAGAAATTGAATCCGAATCCCGCAGGATTACGATTAATACTGTCTTTCCCAAGATCAAGGGTTTTCGCGGAAAAGTCAGTTACGAAATCAAAGTACCCGAAGGTCTCAAATTAGAAAAAATCAGATCGGTCAACGGAAATATAAATATCTTTGGTCCTGTAACCGATGTCAGAGTCACTACCACAAACGGTAATATTTCAATCAGTGAAGCTTCCGGACAGCTGGTCTTTATAACCACAAACGGAAACGTGAAAACGGAAGATGTTCACGGTGAGATAAATGCCCGATCGACAAATGGTAGTATCTATCTGGAAGTTGATTCTGTGTCTGACGAAATTACAGCCAGAACGACAAACGGTGGAATTTCTTTAACAATAGATTCAGAAAATATCGATGCGGATGTTGAAGCCAGAATAACAAATGGCCGGATTTCTATTGATTTTCCTGTCACTATCCAGAGTGGTCAGATATCGAAAAGAAGACTGGATGGACGGATTGGAGACGGAGGTCCGCTGATTTCACTGAAGACTACAAACGGATCTATAAAAATCCGCAATTAATCTGAATTATTTATAAAAACTGCCGACAACTTCATTTATTTTCAATGATATCAACTTGAAAACATGATTTATAGCAATGTCCATGTCCACCGAAAAAGATTTTTCTCGTGCATGGGGAAAATGAAGCGGCACAAACCCTAAAAAATGATATTGTGAAGACAAAAGGTTGGAATGTCGAAATCCCTGAATACAAAATGGAATTCGAAATCAATTAGTTCTCTTACTTTAGAGTGGCGGTGGTTGTGTAGTAGCCTCCTTTGAGGGAATCGTAGATCAGTTCGATATCGCCCTTTCCTTTAACGAGAAGCCGGAGGTTGAGGGTTCCAAAACTAGATACACCCGAGGTTATCCAGACTTTGTCATCTCTTGTATCTATCTTCTGAGTTATTCCTCGGTATTTATCATTAAGAATTCCTGCTGCCCGGAGACTGGCTATCCCATCAATTTTAAACAGGTCGGCACGGTGAATTTTTTTCTGCATTGCCAGTGACGATATGGTTGGCGTGACACGCGTGTTGGTGATGGCCACATCGATTTGGTAGAGGTCTTTATCTATCTTTTTAACCTGAACATTTTCGAAATTCAATCGGGGAAGCTGGTCGGCATGGTAAAAACAGAATGCGGCGTTACGGTGGCATGTATCTGGCAGCTGGAAATGTGGAGGTACGCGGTAGCCGAATCTGGTCATCCCTCCTATTTCGATCTCGCCGTAGAGAGGATGAGTGTAGGGTGTCCAGTTCCTGTAATGTTCTCCGAGCAGGACAAGATCGTGGTACTCCATTTGTCGGACCTGTTCAAGAATTGCGCGCATGCGGATCATTTCCGGATCCAAATCACCCTCGCCCCCCTGTTCGTCTCCAATCGGGAAGGAAAAAGTCGGAGACATATCCAACTCGTTGCTGAATGTATAGGCCCCCAGGACATTGACAAAAAAATCGATACTCCCTCCGTAAACTGTATACAGATCTTTGTAGATGATGATATACCTGTAGCCGGGGAGAATATTTTCTCCCTTATTCCCGATATAATCGTAGATGGTCGTGTCTCCTATGGGAAGGTCTCCCATGTTTTTAGCTCCCGGAGGACGAAGAATCATCCCTCCTGAATTATGAAAATTCTGGGCCCCCATTATGTTGGGATTAGCCAGGAGAAAATCTCTGGTAGCGACTGTTTCCGGAAAACAGAACGGGTATTTACCGGCACCCTGCTGCACATAGTTTGGCTGCCAGTTAAAACCATAGTTCCTGTTCATGTCATATCCGCCAAGGCCGTCTTCATTAATCCGGCCGTCACCGTCGTTGTCAATCCCTTCCTGACCCAAGATGGAGTATTCCCCCTTTTCTCCTGGGTTGACCGGGATGAGAATTCTGGAATCTTCGGGATGAAGCCTGTACATCCCATCCGGATCTTTTTTTCTCATCTGGGTGATGAATCCATCTCCATCCAGATCTTCGGCGGGATCTTCATCAGCAACTCCGTCTCTATCCTCATCCAGGGGAATGAGACCCGTTCGATAGAAGGCTTCTTTGTTGATGAAGTATTCTCTTGCATCCGGATTCATGGTGGGGATGATATAAAATGCCTTTTCATCGAGAAGGCGTGTGGGAAGTTCTGTTTGTCCATAATTTTCGAGCAAATACCAGATCGCATAGAGAGCAACTTCCGTTCCCTGGACTTCATTTCCATGAATGTTTCCGTCCATATAGTATCCGGGTTTGTGTTCGGCGGGTCCGGTTGCGGTGTTATTGAGGATAACAGCCCATATATCACGCCCCTGAAAAGTTTTTCCTAAAGATTTAACTTCCATAAAATCGGGATAGGCTTCTTCAAGAGCTTTTAAAGCTTCGGTGAGTTCGGCTGTATCGTAAAAATGGTCAAAGGAAAGCTTGACTTTGGCAGCCTGCAGCTGTTGAGGACCGAACAATCCCAGGGAGAGCACCAAAACCGTTAGTAAAACAGTGAGTTTCGTTATTTTCATTTTTCTTCTCTCCATCTATTGAAGAACAATCGTTGCCTGGACTGGATTCAGACGTGGTGTTTTGGCCGTTATGGTGACCTTCGAACCATTTTTTCCCTTAATAGTCCATTCGACTTTCTGAGTCTCTCCACTCCCACCGATAAAAGGAATGTTGACAACTGTGCGTCCTGAAAATATAGATTGACTCTCTGAGGTTTGGAGTTCGACACGAATCGGCCATGCGGCTTGAGCCCGCCGTCCCTGAGCGGTTGATGTGGGAAACCAACCTGAATTGGAAAAAAAGACCGTGACTTGGAAGAGATCATCATCGAGAGCTTTGACCTGTGTGTCTTTGATTTCCAGCCGGGGAAGTTTTCCCATCAACTGGATGTAATAATTCGAGTGAAAGTCGATGGTTTTTTCAACATCTGCTGCCGGGGGAGTCACTTTTAGATAGGGGATAAATCCGCCGATATCGACATCACCGAGCGTGGGGTGCGGATAAGGGGTCCAGTCGACAAACGCGTTCCCCATAAGAGCAGAGTCCGACCATTTGAGAATAAAGGCATCTGGATGTTTTTCGCCTTCAGCACTCGAACTTTGAGGCATCTGCTCCATCATTTCGGCCATCCTTTCCGGAGTGATCTGTCCGGATTCAACCATACCGATGAGCATGGTCGCATTCACGTTGGGTGGAGCGCCCTGTTCTTTCAAAAAGGCGGTAATTTTTTCCTCTCCCAACGCAAGAAAATCTTCATTGGACATGCTCCTCAGCTTATCCACGGTTAAAGTGTCTTTATCCGCCTCTTTTTTGGGTTTGGGGACGGACCACAGATGAGCCGAAAAAACTGGAACACCGAGTTGATAATAACAATAAGCCGCAAAAGAACCTTTCCCTACGCCTTTGGCTCCTTTTTCCAGGTGTTCCAGTTGTGCCTCTTTGAGAGCGGCTTTATATTCTTTTTGTATAGCCTGGAGGATGGGCATATCTTGACGGTCAATACTCATGGCCGGACCGAGTCCGAGTAACATGGCCACAAGACTTTCATTGATTTCTATTCCCCCTCCAATATTCATTCCTTTAAGTATGTCGATAAGTTCCTGCATGCCATATTCTGTGTTGGGGTCCAGCCCCAAGAACGAAACATACGGCTCGGGTACTTTAAATTTATCCGATGCAGCTTGAGCTTGTCCGGTTTGTTGAAGATTGAGGAACGTATTTTCTGTGGAGAAATTGAGAACCAAACAGATATTGGGATGAGCAGAAAGAAATTCAAAAAGAGCAATGACCTCCGGAGCTGAGACCGGCCATAGTCCGGCGGTTTTGATGTAGTACTCAAAGTCATGAGGAAAATTCCTATTGAGTTCGATTCCACCGGGAGGATCTTCATTGTACAGGCCGTCTTCATCGTTATCCAGGCCTTCCGTGTACATTTTATAGATGCCGCTCTCACCCTTTTTTGGATCGGCCAAACGCATCAAACGAGGTTCAGACGGATCGGGGATCCATTTTCCTTCAGGATCTTTGACTCTCATTTTCGTGATCATACCATCTCTATTAAGATCGTCGTATCCATCTTCGTCGGTCCGGTCGTCCATATCTTCATCGATATTCGAGGAATTTCGCTGCCTTTGATACCTGACTCTTGCGAAGTACTCCTGTGTCGTGTCGGGATTGAGTAGAGGAGCGATATAGATGGTGATATCGGAAAGCAATTGTGTGATGTCTTCTTCTGATCCGTGTTTTGTTAAAAGTTTTTCCGCGATGAGAAGAGCCGCTTCAGTGCCGACAAGATGGTAGCCCTCTAGATTAGCGGTTACAAAAACAGCAGGCCTGGAATCGGGTTCGAGGCTCTCGTCTGTGTTTGCAGCAATCCTGAGGGCCAGTATATCTGTTTTTTCGACACTCTTTCCAATGGGAATAATTGTTGTTAGCTGGGGGTATTTGGAGTTCCAGGATCTGAGAATTGAATTGACATCCTCGGGACGATGATAAGTATCGAATGTCAGCTGGTCTGATTGGGTGGTATATGCTGGAGAAAAACACATAAAAACCATAAGTAAAAACAAAATCCGATGAGTCATTTTTTCCTCCTAAAATGTTTTTACGTATGAGAAGGAATAAAGTTATCATGTGATAGAGCAAAATGCAATTTGTAACAGTAAGTTTCCTCAATCCCATGATTTCTATTCTTTTCTTTGCCTGATCTGGTCGAGGGCTACGGCAATAATGATAATTCCACCAATGATGATTTGCTGTATGTAATTGGGCCAGCCCATCATGTTGGAACCGTTCCTCAGAAAGGCCATAATAAAGACTCCGATCATGGACCCGAGGATGCTCCCGGACCCTCCACTTAAGCTTCCCCCTCCGATGACAACGGCCGCAATGATATCGAGCTCCAGGCCAACCGCAACTGTGGGATCACCAACTGTCAACCTGGAAAACTGCATCACTCCGCTCAGACCACAAAAAAGTCCTGCCGTAACATATATTGCAACTTTGGTCCTGTTGATGCGGATTCCACATAGACGGGCGGTGGCTTCATTGGAACCGATGGCAAAAACATGCCTGCCGAACACCGTGTAGCGCAGCACAACGGCCATGAGAACCGCAAGGATAATTAAGACCCAAATCCCCGGAGCGAGAAGCAGCCAGGGTGGACGTGGGGTTGAGGACATCAGGTCGTTAACCCAGGTTAGAGGGGCATCTATTTTTTGATTTTTAGCGATCCATTTGGCGATTCCTCTTGCGATGCCCAGCATACCCAGAGTCACGATGAAAGGGACAAGCCGGAGTCTTGTGATCAAAAAACCATTGAGCAATCCGACTAATCCTCCGGTGAGTATTCCAATAAGGATTGCCCACGGGAGAGACACCCCCGCATTTATGGCATAAGCCGTTGTCACACTGGCCAGTGCGATATTCGATGCTGCAGAGAGATCGATGCCGCCGCTGATGATGATCAACGTCATTCCCAATGCTCCCAGCGCGACAATCACAGATTGAGCGGCCACGCTTTTTAAATTGGCGATCCGGAGGAAACGGTCCTGAATTTCTGGCATCGAAGCAAAGATGACCAGGACAAGAATCAGTCCGATGAATGGACCGATCCAATTAAGGAGAGTTTTGACTTGATCATATTTTCTTTTTTTAAGCATGGTTAAGTGTTTCAGAATATTTTACTGCAGACTTGTGTCCTAATGTGGCAGCCGTCATGATGCTGTGGGCATCCCAATGGTCTGCGGGGCGGAGTGAGATAAGTTTTCCTCTGTGGAAGACGGCAATATTGTCACAAACGCCCAGCAGCTCCGGGAGATAGGAGCTGACAAAAATTACGGCCTTTCCGAAAGAGGCCAGCTCGCCTATCCATTCATAGATTTGTGTTTTGCTGAGCACATCGATTCCACGAGTCGGTTCATCTAATAAAAGAATATCGGCTTTCTGGTGCAGCAGCCGCGCCAGGGCGACTTTTTGCTGATTTCCTCCCGAGAGGTGGAGAACCGGTTGATTTGAATCCGATGTCTTGATATTCAAGGTTTGAAGAAAAGTGTCGATGCCCTTTTTGTACTTTTTAAGATTGAGAAATCCTAAAGAGTTGTAGGGCACAAAATGGCTGAGAGCGATGTTATCTGCAATGGAGAGGCTCAGTGCCAGGCCCTCTTTCTGCCGGTCTTCGCTTAAATATCCCAGCCCCTGCTTAATTCTTGACCATGGTGTTGATTTGGGGGATGTGATATAGCCGACCTTGACGCTTCCTTTGATCACGGGATCAAGACCAAAAATGGTGCGCAGCACATCCGTTCGTCCCGATCCAACGAGACCTGCAAATCCCAGGATCTCTCCTTTATGGAGATGGAGATCGATATCGGCAGACATTTTTTCCCCCTGAAATTCTTTAAGTGTGAGAGCGACGTCGCTTATTTCATGGGGTGTTTTCGGAAACATTTCAGCCAGTTTCCGTCCAATCATGAGCTGTATCATCTTTTCATGAGTGATATCTTGAATGTCCCCAGATTTGATTTTTTTCCCATCTCGGAGAACGGTGAACCGATCGGCTACTTTTTGGACTTCTTCCAGAAAATGACTGATGTAAATTATACTGACGCCCATCTCTTTGAGATTCCGGATGATCTGAAACAGCCGATCGCTGTCCTCCAGCGAAAGACTGCTTGTCGGTTCATCCATAACCAGAATTTTTGCTTCATCGGCTAGAGCACGTGCGATCTCCACAATTTGTTTGATCCCTACACTCAGATTTGAGATCGGTGTATCCAGAGGAATTTCGGAGTGGTTGACCATTCTCAAGGCGTTCTGTGCCGCTTGTTTCATTTCTTTTATTTTCAAAAAAGGACCGGAATTTTTCTCTTTACCCAGCAAAATATTCTCTTCGACTGTAAGATGAGGGGCGAGATTGAGTTCCTGGTAGATCATGGATATACCGCTTTTTCGGCTTTCCAAAGGTGTGGATGGGAAGAAAGTTTTTCCTCTGAGGATCATAAGTCCTGCATCCTGTCGGAGCGCTCCACTCAGTATTTTGACCAGCGTGCTTTTTCCTGCTCCGTTTTCACCGATCAGGGCATGGACTTCACCTTCACGAAGTTCGAAGTTGACATCACGGAGAGCCTGAGTTGTCCCAAAATTCTTGCAGATCCCATCCATACGCAAGAGAGTGTTTGAAGGAGATCTTGAGGTTTTCAATTCAAATATGGGGAGAGATCAGGGGAAAGGAGTTTTTTCATCTCAGGATCGGACATATTGTTTGGGGTGATCAAATGAACACCCGTATCGATCCTCCTATCGATCGTATGGCCCTGCAGGTGAAGGACCATCTGTTTAACACCTATGTACCCGATTTTTATAGGATCTTGAAGGACGAGGCCGTGGATGTGTCCGTCTTCTAGTCCCTGGACAAGTTTGGGGCTGGAGTCAAAACCGACAAATTTGATCTGACCCGCTCTTCCGGATTCCTGGAGAGCCCGGAGTGCACCAAATGTGCTGGATTCATTCGGACAAAAAAGACCTTGAACATCGGGGAAACGATTAAGCAGGTTTTCAGCCAGTTGATAGGCCGTTTCGGTGGTAGATCCCGCATATTGGTCTTCGACAATAAAATTTATTTGGGGAAAATTGTTCTTAATTGTATCCACAAAACCTTTTTCTCGGTTGGTTGTGCTGGCCGAGCCCACCTGATAGCGGATGAGGATCAGATTTCCTTCCTTTTTAAGGAGTTCTCCCATTCTTTCTGCCGCGAGCACTCCACCTTTATAGTTATCGGTGGCCACATAACTGATATGCTGTTCTCCCTGGAGGGCGGAATCTATTATGACAACAGGGATGTTTCGTTCAACGGCGTCTCTGACCGGTCGTATCAGTGCGCGGTCGTCCAGAGGAGCGAGCACAATGCCGTCCACACCAAGATTGATAAAATCCTCGACAACCGTAATCTGCTGGGCTCTGTCATCTTCTTTCTGAGGCCCATTCCAGTATATTTTTACTCCCAATTCTCTTGCTGCCTTGATGGCTCCGGCATGGATGGCTTTCCAGAAACCGTGTGTGGTTCCCTTTGGAATGACAGCAATTTCCAGCTGATTGTTTTCAGTGGAACCCGTATCTTCTTTTTGCCTACACTGAATCATAAGCAAGGGAAGAAACAGTAAAAAAATGACATACTTTTTTAATCCCATTTCAGCGAAAGTATAAAATAAATAAACTTTTCCGTCAAAGACAAGGGACAATTATCGACATGAACATGCGCCATAAGTATATTTAGTGTAGGAGATTTCAAACAATCTGGAAAGTTGCTGGAATGCAACGTGGGGATGAGGATAATAATTATCGAACATAAATCATGGCATTTTCAGTAAAAGTTCCGACGCTATCAACAGTCTCATCAGGAAAGATTTCTACTTTAAGTTTCCTATCCTCAATTAATTGAAATAAAACAATTCCTTGAACATAATCATTATTTCGTAATTTAAGGCCTTTTACTAAACTCTCTCTGTCCCAAATCTCCTCCCCATCATAATATACATACTCAACGAGTTCATACAATATCTGACCTGTATTAACACTTACGTTAGCAGGATCTGGTGAATTATTTTTAACTCCAAATTGATGTGGCTGATTATTATATGAACCTAATGAGACAATAATGTGTTCTGGGTCTACATTATGATAAACCACAGATAAATGGCCTATCCAGTAGTTATCCTGATCAAGCCCTCCATATCCATTGGTATTTTCTTTAAACCAAGTACCAATAAGGCTACCGTCAATATCATAATCAATCTTACCTCCCACTGGTTCTGCTGTACGAAGACATTTTTCAATAAGCTGGCTCTTCATCGGTTCTTTGAAATAATCAAAAGGGTCTGGAGTATGTATCTTCCAAGATTCAGCTTGATAGCTTTCCGGATTAACAAAACCCGTAAGTACTATATTTTCATCAACAACATTATAGTCAATAGTTCCTTGATAATATCCAATAATTTCACCAGCCTCAACATCCACATTTACACTAGCATATTCTCCTGGTGGAGGAGCCACTACAGCAATTTTATCAATAAGTAAATCAAGATGGATATACACACTAGATATTGTACTTGTATGTTGAATAACTATTCTATAATCATCAATCACTGAACTACTCCCCAAAAACTGGACAAGGCAATAAGGTGCATTTGACCTGCCAT